>JAHDIA010000095.1:7813-12782 GCA_020631035.1 Chitinophagales bacterium
TGGATGCAGTTTCGGAAAAATTGGTTCAAGAAGCCCTGTTTAAGTTGATGGAGAACAGAACCTCTATAGTGATTGCCCATAGATTGTCAACGATTCAGCATGCCGATGAGATTTGGGTGATGCGAGACGGAGAAATATTGGAAAGAGGGCGGCACGAATACTTGATGGGACAAGAGAGCATTTATCGAAAATTGGCAGAATTGCAGGGATTTTGAAGGAAGCAGGGCGTGAAGCGGATGGTAAAAAGAGCCGACGAAGGCTGTATAGAACCGATGCCTATGCCCGATAGTCCCGATTTTATCGGGATGGTGGCACATAGCAGAATAATAGAGACAAGGCATGCCTTGTCTGTACTGGCCAAGCGTAGGCAAAAAAGAAGCCGCCATAGCAGCGTATAGCGGTGGTCCGACATTTCGGGAGTAGTTGTCGTTTGAAAGACAAACGTTTCATACAAATAGAGATTCTTAATATTTAATTTTTTTAGAAAAACTATAGGGAGTGGGAATCATTTAATTTTAACATTTGTTCAATAGCTATAGACGAAAGCAGTGAACCATTGGTCATGGAATTGTCATAAAATGATCAACTTTCTTTAGGAAATTAACAAAAAACGTGTTTTAAACAACTTCTTCTTTACACTTACTTTGGGGTAAGATTTTATTAACTGCAAAACCAACAAGCAATGGCAACAACTAGATCTTTATTAATTAAACAACTTCTTTTTATTGTCTTGGCAGCAAGTGTCGCATTTGTGATGTGCCAAAAAGATGAGTGGAGTGAGATTAGTGAAAGTTTGGAAGAAGTACAGCAGCCTCAGAAAAAAGATGCTCAAAATTTGGAAAGGCACTCACTTGTTCCAGAAATGTCTGATACAGAACATGGGGCAATTACGAACGCAATAGCACAATTGCCAGACAATTCAGAGGTCAAAAAGTGTTTTGAAGGCAATGATTACCACTTTTTGCTAAGAGAATCCAATGCTGATGAAAGTCTAAGGCTAGAGGTCAGAGAAAACGAAAATGGGCAATTGGCGGACTTTTCCAATATGGTTTGGAAAGTCAGAGGCAAAAAAGGTGACTTGTATATAGGGCAGACCTATAATGGGCGATCTCCTCAGTTACAAATTCCAGATGCAAGTATGGCTGATGAGTGGGAGGTGAGTTTTAAAGCTTCTCGTATCAATGGTGATGTTATTGAAGATGTCTTTATCATTAGAATGAATGATCCTATTAAAGGCAAAGTGGAGGTTAGTGGAGATGTTGTGGTGTTTGATCCATTTGATGATGATTTGGATAGGGGGTCAGTGACTATGGTTCTAGCTAAATTATCGGGAGGAGACTAATTGAATGATAAAAATAGTCTAAAAAGGCTGGTGGTTAAGAGGCTACCAGCCTTTTTTATTGAAATAGTTTATAATTGATTGGTCTTCTTTAAAAGCCAGTTTTTATAAGCCAAAACTTCACAAGTGTTTATATCTTCTTTTAGTTTGTGAAGGTTTTCGGGTTTTTCCTCTCTAAGTTTACGAGCGATTCGGTATTTGTATAATGTATTGATAAAGTTAATAAAATTAATAAGGGCACTTTTGTTGTTCCCTGATATGGAGCTATTCTCATTTACATATTTTTTGGAAGAACGAATGAGTGCTTCAAAATCCAAATCGTCGTCTAGTTCATCATCTAATTCGTAGTAGGTTTTGAGTTTGAGTACTCGAATATGTACACCATACTGTAAATCAAAATGGATTTTGGTATTTTTTAAAAGGTCAGACACTTTTTGATATTTTGTTTGTTCAAAGAATAAACGAGCTTGACAAAACAACTTGGTTTTCTCCTGATCTCCTGCTTCAATAAATTGCGCATATTCTTCAATAAATTTTTCTGCCCAATTTAATTTTCCAACACCACAAGCGATATTAAAATAATCTAAAAATTGGTCATTGGGAATATAACCTTCCCCTGACAACATTAATCCTTTTTCTAGAGTAAAATCTTGCAACTCAAACATATTTTCTAGAGTGCTTGGATTGCCTTGAATGTAATGATTGTAACAAATTTGAGATAGAAAAAGGATTAAATCTCTTTGTTCCTCTAATGTATAGTGGTCAAATTGTTCCAAGAAATTGGCTTTGATATGCTTGTAATGTTCAAAATTATTTTGATTGATGGCATCAAGTATCTCTAAAAGTAATTGTGTTTGTGGGGCTTGAGTAATAGTTTGTCGTTTTGCCTGAACAAATGATGCAATGGATTCGGTGGGAAAGGTATTGTCTATTAGGTTGGTTTCTGAATCTTCAGATATTTTGTCTTTTTTGTCAAAGAATACAGTAGTGTTGATATGGCAAAGTGTCCAATAAAGTTTACTTGCAAAGTAATATTGTTCCAATTGTTGTATTAAAGCGGGAATTGCTTGCAACATATCCTCAGGTTTGGAAAAATTCGGATGTAAAAAATGCTGTTTTTTCAAACGATATAGGTGGTGTAGGGCTTCTATACCCAAATCGGTTTGTTTTGCCCATTTTTTCTCCAATTCTGTTATTTTTTTAAAGAAATCATCGTCTAGCTTGTGTTTTTTGAGAGCTGCCAAGAGCATAAAGTCCTGTTCAATGCTGTTGTTTTGGAATTCTTCTTCCATCCAAAACTTTTCTAGGCGTTTTTTTAGTTGATCTGAAGTGTTTCCTAATTGGCGTTCCTCTTTGAAAGGGGTTTTTTTGAAAACTGCTTCGGGAGCCAGTTTGTTTTCTGGAAAGTCGGGATGTTGCTTTTTAAGGTACTTAAACAATTGTTGTTCCTTTTGAGCATTGGCATTGGTATTGGCAGCAATGTAGCGTTCAAACTTGTTGAGTTCGAGTCTAGGCATACTTTTTAGAAAGCGAATAAGTTTACGGTTGATCATACAGCGTCTTTTTCAATCAAGTTGTTCAGTGCAATGAATGTTGATTCTTTGTCTTAAATTTTTACAGTTTGTGGTTGTTTTAGTAGAATTGCCTTTTACTGGCTGGTAGGGAAGAAAAAAATAGACGGCAAAAATAATTTTTTATTTTAAAACTACCAAGTTTTTTCAGGATATAGATAAGACGGTGCGAGTTTTTAAATATCTGATTATTAATATCTTGTGTGTTGGTGGTTGTGCGAATTAGGGTGGTTTTTTTTAGGAAAAGTTTTAGGATTTTGCCAGTAATTGTGTTTGATGGATTTTACAGAATGCTTGATATTTGAAGTATAATTGAAAGGGAAAGCAAAAGAGGTAAAGAAGAGAATATATAAAGTATGTAACGATCAAGAGCGTATTTCTAAATATTTGTTTCCCAGTGCTTGTACAACCCTCCTACCGCAAAGTAGGAGGGCTAACTGGGGGAAAAGTCAAAATTAATAAAATAGCAAACAAATAATAAGAGAGAAGAGAGTATATTTTAACAATGAAAAGAGAAAAATGGATTTTTTTCTCAACAGCACATTTTTAACAGCAAGTTTTATTCCCAGTTATAGACATTATCCCCCTCGCCATGAATGGCGGGGGGATTAACTGGAAAACTGAAAAACACATTTGAATTCGACAAGTTTTATTCCCAGTTATAGACATTATCCCCTCTACCAGCAATGGTAGAGGGCCTTTGGGAGAAACATTGAGCAATCGACAATGAAACAACACAGAAGCATTTTTATATTCGACCAATTTTTAGCGTTTATGGAGTTTACACTCCGACAGTGAGAGAGCAACAACACTGCAAGCAGGGCCCCCACAAAACGAAGTTTTGTGGGGGTTTTTGTGTTAATATAGATTTATTCCACACTTGAAAATTAGTTTTTTTAAAAACCCTTTGTTATGTTATATTGTTGTTTATCAGCATTTTATGCTATATTGGATTAAGGAGTGATTAATGATGGTTTCAGTAAAGGGGGAATTTTTCTGTTTTTTGTCTTAATAAATGCTGTTTATATTTACATTATATTATGCTTATGTAAATGTTTGTTAGACACACATTTAATTAATTTTTCACTAGACAAAAAACAATGGATTTATGAAATTACAGAATTCTGATTATCAAGATAAGTTTGATAATAGTAGTTATTACTTTAAGTTGCGCTATGATATTTCTAGTAACCCTATGGTATTGATAAGTTTACATCTAAATGATGCCAATTTAGATGTTGGAGAGAATGTAGTATTAGATTGGAAAGCTACAGAATATGACGGAGACACAGAGTTAAGTGTTCAAACCTCTAATATTACTAAGTGGAATTTGAATATTAATAATCCCACAACTAATTGGTCTAGCTTGGTAGAAATCGTTGGAACAATTGAAGAAAAAGAGATTAATAGGCAGATTCGTATTCACTTTATTGAATTACCTGGAGGTAAACTTGAAATTCAAATTAATCCTATTGATTGGGATGCAATGGTATTGATAGAAGAAGATATCAAGGGATCCTTTACGATGATTTTGCCTTAGTCAATAGAATATTTTTATTGAAGCAAAGGTGTTGGTTGATATTAGTATTACTACTGATTTGCCGAAATATCAGACCAATGCTATCTACTTATAGTCTCTAGTCTATCTTCAATGCTAATGTCTTAAAGAGCTAACCGTCATTATTAGGACTTGATTAATCAGGTCCCGTTGTCTTAGTAGCATACATATATAATAAGTATGCTAGGTGTATTTGCCCAATAATTCGTGTAGTTTTTTTCTTAACCAGGTTTTTTCGGGCACACCTTCACAATGTTCTATTTCCTCTTTGAGCTTTAGCAATGCTTGTTGCTTGATTATATTTGGGTTGTTGGTGATATCTTTTAACTTTTTTATAAAATATATAAAACGCTTGACGTGTGCTTTGTGTTCTTCAGTAAAAGGCTGATTTCCTGTGAATTGACGAACAACTTTTGTTGATTCTTTAAAATCAAAAAAAGGCTTACTAAGTTCATAATGCACTTTTAATTCAAGTATTTTAACTCGTATAGCATGTTGAAT
>JAHDIA010000831.1 GCA_020631035.1 Chitinophagales bacterium
CTTTGCCTTGTCGCTTCGGTAGCCAAAATGAATGCCATCGTAACGAGACAGATTGGACGAAGCCTCAGCACAAGTCATTACATAATAAGCAGGAACGACATATTCGAGCAGTGGAAATTCAACAGCCTCAACCGTATGACCTTGAGCTTGAAGTTGTTGAATTAATTCTAGAATGTTCTTTTGAACCTCTTCATTTATGCCTTCGGAGTGTAAGGCTTCTTTAAAGTAGGCAATTTTGTAACTTTGCTGGTCAGCAATTTGGGAAAAAGCAGGAGGCGTTTCTTGAATTGCAGTACTATCAAAATCATCGGGACCCGAAATGATTTCGAGTATCAGAGCCGCATCTTGTACACTGTGGCTCAAGACCCCAATTTGGTCAAAAGACGAAGCGTAAGCAATCAATCCATGTCGAGAAATCCGCCCATAAGTAGGTTTGACCCCAACAATGCCACAAAAAGAAGCAGGTTGTCGAACCGAACCGCCCGTATCAGAACCCAAACTCGCCAGACACATATCCGCTTGAACAGCCACAGCACTACCACCCGAAGAACCACCAGGGACTTTGCCATTGTCTCGTGCATTGAGTACCTTGCCATAAGCCGAATATTCATTGGTAGAACCCATTGCAAACTCATCGCAGTTGAGTCGCCCAATGATAATGGCATCTTCGGCAATCAAACGTTCCACAACAGTGGCAGAGAAGAGCGATTCAAATCCTTCTAATATTTTGGAGGCTGCGCCAACCTTATGGTTTTTGTAACAAATCACATCTTTGATGCCCATTACCATACCTGCCAAACGACCAGTAGTTTCACCTTTGGCAAATTTGGCGTCCAATTCAGCCGCTTTGCTTAGCGCTTCATCTGAAAAGACTTCGAGAAAAGCATTGAGGTGTTTTTGCTGTTCTATTTGTTGGAGATAGTAACGAACCAAGTCTTGTACACTACTTTTACCTGACTGAATGTCGGCTTGTACATCTTGTAGGTTGGAGTATTTTGGATTTATCATTGGATTTTTTGTCATACATCATAAAATGGACAACAAAGGTACAGAAAGCCCCAATAAATCTTGAATCTTCAATTTTAAATCTTGAATTATTACTTTTGAATCGTTCCTTGAGCCTGTGTATCGTAACGAGGGTCCAGACAGTGTTGGTCGGGATGTTTGCCTTTCATTCCCCGATAAAAATCCATAATTTCTTGCATATCTTTTTCCATATCATCGGTGGTATGCATGATTTTTCCAATGCCCATTACTTTTTTTTCATAATCACAATAACCCAATGCCAGTGGTACATTGGCTCCTTTGGCAACATGGTAAAAACCTGTTTTCCATTTGGGGACTTTTTTGCGAGTGCCTTCTACTGTAAACGCCATACACAAATCATCGTATTCACTAAAAAGGCGAATCATTGCATCAACCATGCTCTCTCTTTGATTGGTTCCTGTTTTTGGGCGACGATCAATACCCAATGCCCCCATAGGTTCCAATATGAGATTAAGAGGAAAACGCATCCATTCCTTTTTGATGGTAAAGCGCATCCGAGTTTTAAAATACTCAAACGCTCCCATTGCATATACAAAGTCCCAATTGCTGGTATGTGGAAAAGCCACCACTACAGCACGTCTGTATTCTTTAGGGGATATTCGGTCATCGAATGTCCAACCTTGCGATCTATAGAACCAATTGAATAATTTATACACTAGCTTATTGTTTTTTATTATTGTCTTTTAAACTCAATTCTAAATTGTTTAGTACTTTTTCCCAAGCAATGTTAAAATAATTGTATACATCTTGCCAAGCTTCACCATGTTGCCAACCCAAGTGGTTTAGTTGTATGTGAGTAAATTGTTGGGAAACGGCACGTATTTCTAAAACAACCCAAGTATGCGCCTCATTGTTCCGAATTTCTGGAAATTGTGGAGGAGCATTCCAGCTAAAAGACAACATCTGGTAGGGTAGAAAGCTCAAAATCTTACAGCCTTCGCTACCTTTGCCACCATATTCGGCTTCTTGAAT
>JAHDIA010000096.1 GCA_020631035.1 Chitinophagales bacterium
CGTGATCATGGTATTCCAGATTACAATACCATCCGTACCGAATATTTAGGTAGTCCTGCTACAAGTTTTGCTGACATCACCTCTGACCTACAAGTTCAAGCTGCTCTAGCAACTGCTTATGACAATGATGTCAACAACATTGATGCTTGGATAGGCTTGTTGTGTGAAGACCATATGCCCAATGGAAGTGTTGGCGCAACTTTGGCGGCAGTTGTAGGAACACAATTCCAGAATTTGAGAGATGGGGACTATTACTACTCTCAAAACGATCCTTATTTTACAACCATTGATAAGTTCTACATCCGTCATACCGCACTTTCGCACATTATATACCGAAATACTACAATCAACAATATTGCTGCAAATGTATTCCAAGCTACTCCTTGTAATTCATGTGAAGTAGCTGGTACACCTTGTGACGATGGCAATCCCAATACCATCAATGATGTCGAAGATGGCAATTGTGTATGTATTGGTGCTCCAGACAATACTGCTGGCAACCAAACCAACAATTGTACTTATACTGATCCCATCAACGAATTGCCGTGGTTGGTCAATGTAATCGGAGATTTAGAACAAAATGATCCAGATTGTAATTGCGATTATGAGATTAAATACATTTGCTACGAAAACGAAGCCTATTTTGTCAGTTCACCAGGACCAAACTCTATTTGTGCCGATGTTCCTAGTACTGTTTATGACGCCAATGGAGATGTGGTTTGTATTGATGGAGGATTTACAGGTGGCGATTGTGCAACTGTAGCTCCTGATTTGTTTACCAATTACACTGTCATTGACAATGTTTGGAATTGCGAAAATACAGGAACAGGTGGCAATGCGCCCAACTGTGGAGTAGCCGATCCAGTCAATGACTTACCTTGGCTATCAGATATTTTAGCAAACAACGCTTGTTTTATCAATGTCTACGCATTTGAGTACAATGGCGAAACAGTAATATATGTAGAATCTTCTACCAATTGCTTGGCCCTAGATCAAGGAGGTGCAGTATACAACTGTAATGGCGATTTGATTTGTCAGGCTGGTGGTTTAACTACACCAGATGCTCAATGTGGGACAGATATACTTGATTTAGCAGCTCCTAGCAATTTGGTCTGGTCTGCTCCTAACTCTTGTATTTGTAGCACCAATTTTGAACCTGTTTGTGGCAGCGATGGCATTACTTATAACAATGCTTGTTTGGCAGAATGTGCAGGAGTTACCTATACCAATGGCCCCTGTGGTTTGCTTTGTCCTCCTGTGGGTACTCCCTGTGACGATGGCAATGCCACCACTTTTGATGATGCTGAAGATGGAAATTGTAATTGTATTGGTACGCTTCCTATTTTGGCAGATGTCAGGGTATTCTTACAAGGTGCTTTACACAACACAGATATGAGCAATGGTTTCTTGATGAGAGACGATTTAAGAGCACAAGATTTTTTACCAACTACTGAACCATACTCCAGTTTGGGTAACTTCCAACACTTCGCTGATGGAGGAAACGAAACAGTAGATCCAGGCTTACTAACGATTACAGGCAACAATGCGGTTGTTGATTGGGTATTGCTAGAATTAAGAGATGCCATTGATCCTGCAAACATTCTTGCGACTCGATCGGCCTTGTTACTTAGAGACGGACGTGTAGTAGATGTAGATGGCGTTTCACCTGTCATCTTTAACCAAGTAGGTGGAGAATACTACATAGCTATAAAACATAGAAATCACTTAGGCGCAATGTGTCCTGTACCACTTAACTTTGGTGCTGGCAACATTACAAAATTTGATTTCACAACGGCCCCCTGTTGGGGAGAAGATGCACAAACAGTTTTTGCCGCAGGTGTCAAAGCACTCTGGGCAGGAAATGCCAATATGGATGCAGAAGTAATATATCAAGGAGGAGCCAACGATTTGAATGTTACTTTCTTCGAGATTCTAACTGCTCCAAATAATCCTGAGGCCATTGTCAATTACATTTTGGAAGGCTATCAAGAGGGAGATATTGATATGAATTGCCAATCTATTTATCAAGGCAATAACAATGAGCCCAACCTAAGCTTTTTCAATATTTTGACCCATCCAAAGAATACAACACTGGCACTCAACTATATCATAAAAGAGCAACTTCCATAGTTGCACTTTGGCAGCGGTACTCCTCCCCTCTGTATCGCTGCCTTTTTCCATTCCTTTCTCTTTCTATTAAATTCCTCTTTCCCAACTATTTAAAATACAGCCCACCTACTTATCGTTACATTTTATGAAACACTAGTCCTAATTTTCCAGTAAATTCAAAGAAAATTAAGAAATAGAAGTGTAGGAAGTAGCGGATGGATAAACAAAACGACGCAGGACCCAAAGATACGATGCCTACGCCCGATAGTAGCGGATATGGTGGGCGGGTGGGTATGTAGAGACGCACGGCTGTGCATCTGTCCGAGGTGCCAAACGATGCCATATGTCCCAATCCCCAAAGCCACCATAGTAGCGGATAGCGGGGAGACACGATGGTTTGAAAAATTGACCTTCCGTCCTAAATCCAAAAGTTAAAAAAGTATTTTTTCTCTATTTCAAAGTAATATTTTGCAATATTTAGAATGATTTTTTTGCAAATCTGATAAACCTTGAGTACCCAAACTAGGTCAGAAGTTTGTCAGGAATCAAATTTTAGTAAATGAAATACATCCAGAAAATTATAAATAAATTCTCTAAAAGCCTATTTAGTCTAGTTGCAATAGGTCTTTTCTTCAGCTTTTCAGCACAAGCGCAAATCAGCTCTGATGCGGCACAACAAGCTCACGAAGAAAAGTTAGATCAAATTGTGGAAAACAGCGAACTTTTGGAACTACAGGTAGTCAATGGTGATACCATACCAGTAATGGTTTTACCCGACTTTTATGTAACCGAACGCAAATTCAAAAATTCGAGAGAGAAGTACTTTTTCAACAAAATGCGTAAAAACGTCAACAAAGTCTATCCTTATGCTATGAGAGCGACCGAAATTATGCGTGAAATCGAAAAGGAAACCGCCTTGATTCAGAAAAAACGCAAGGAGAAAAAGTACCTCAAACACCTCGAAAAAGACCTCAAAGAGCAGTTTGAGGACAAATTGAAAAACTTAACCCGTACACAAGGACGTGTACTCATCAAAATCATTGAGCGAGAAACAGGCAAAGATATGAACAGCATCATCAAACAATACAAAAGTGGATTGAGTGCCTTTACTTGGACACAATTGGGCAAGTTTTATGGTTACGACCTAAAAGAAGGCTACAATCCCGAAAGTGAAGACATTCGATACTTAGAAGATATATTGGTAGAGATTGAGACGTATGGTTGGGAGACCTTCCACAATGATATTGAGAGTAAAAAGAAATAGCTTCGGCAAGCTCAGCTACCTAAAAAAAGCCCACAAAAATTTAAAATTTTTGTGGGCTTTTTTTTTAATACAATATATCGTCTATGGGCTGTATTTTTTCTGGGAGTTCGGTTTCTCCTAGCATTTCTTTCAAATCTATTTCGATGGTACGACATAGAGCAGTTATGGGTACATCATTGATCATATGCTCAAATGGGTTCTCGCTATAATGACCAACCATCTCCATTGTCATAAATATCCATGAAATGAGAATATGAAAGGGAATCGTTAGCCAGACCAAGTGACTATCCAACGTCTCAAAAGCCGAAATCAAACCAAAAGGCAACAATAAGATAAAAATCCACACAAAAACAGTACTAAAAAAGGCATACTGTCTAGGCAAAGGTGTATTTTTTATGCGTTCACATTTGCCCTGCAAAATGTAAAATTCCTCTAGCACTCGCATCATTTCCATGTGGCGAAAATCATCAATCATTCCCCGTTCTTCCATAAATTGCCTCAAACGTTCGCCCTGTTTACGGATGATTTGAGTCGGCTTGTTCTTGACTCTCTTAAAATATTCCAACTCCTCACTGGGCAAAAATGGACTCAACTCTTCGTCCCAATTGTCTTGGCGTCGAAGATGCAAACGCAAAGCATTGAGCCAAGCAATGTGGCGGTAAATCATCTCCTTTTGTACCATTATCAACTCATTCATTTCTACATCATAGCCCCTTGTGTGACGCAAAGAGATAAAACTCAACACTTGATTTGCCCAAGTCCGACTATAATTGACAATGCCTCCCCAAATTTTTCGGGCTTCCCAAAAACGATCATAAGAAGAATTGTTTTTAAAACCGATCAAAAAGGCAACGGCAATACCAATGGTACTCAAAGGCAAGAATGGAATGGCGAGATGGTGGTAATCAAAAATCTCATAAAAAATGCAGATTATTGCTGAATAAACGGCATAAAAAATGATGTGCCTCCACGTAAAACTCCATATAACTTTAAAACGAATATTATTTCTAACATACATGTTGTCTATTCAAAATTAGTTCGGGGCGAATTTAGGAATAAAAGTGGAGAAAATTCGTGAATTTTCCCTACGTTTTTTTTGTTTGCTACACACAGAAAATACTTGGATTTTTTATATGTTTTTTTTCTCCATTTCTCTAACTGTAACCTATTTCGCTCAAAATCGTAAAAACAATTGTTAACCCACATCATCCCTCCTCTTTATATCCTAATACATTATTAATTATTTTAATTTGAATTATGAAAAACAAATACCTTTTAGGCATAGTATGCCTATGTATGGCCCTTAACAGTTTATGCTGTCTTGCACAGTTAAGCGAACAAGAGCGGCTAAGAGTTTTTGAGGAGAAAGAAGAACTTTGTGGGCAATGGCCAACAATTCAAAAATTATATCAGGCTCACCCTGAATTGCGGCCAGAAAACAACAAAGCTCATCAAGAGCTGGAACAATTCACGCAAAAATTTACACGAAACAATACCAAAAATGATGAAGTACTGAGCATTCCAGTGGTCGTACACATCATTCATCAAAATGGCCCTGAAAATGTTTCAGATCAAGTGGTTATAGATGCCATCAACGACTTGAATCTTTGTTTTCAAAGTCAAAACTCCAACCAATCTGCCATTCATTCCAACTTTAATTCAATAGTAGCAGATGTAGGTTTTCAATTTGAGTTGGCAAAATTCGATCCACAGGGAAATCCTACAACAGGTATTACCCGAACCGAATCGGCTTACACCAATGCAGGAGATGATCCACAAATGAAAATCGACACCCGTTGGCCAAGAGAAAATTACCTCAATGTATGGGTTTGTAAAAGTGCTTTTGCCAATTCCAACTCCTCTGGTTTGTCCTTTTTACCTGCCGATGTTTCTAGCAGTACTTGGGCACATTTAGATGGAGTAGTAATGGCTTATTGGGCATTTGGCAAGCATACCAACACCTCACCAGGATTTGAATATGTATTGGCACATGAAGTTGGTCATTGGGCAAACTTGAGTCATATTTGGGGATCAGGCAACTATGGTCACCGAAAAAATTGTAACAAAGATGATGGAGTAAGTGATACCCCAAATACCAAAGGCAATTACAGTTATTCTGAAAGCTGGTGTGGTTCTACTCGAAATAGCTGTAGCTCTCAAGACAACCTAAGCAACTTTATGGACTATGTGGTTACTTGTTATGCCATGTTTACTGAGGGACAAAAAAGTCGTATGCAAGCGGCTTTACACAGTAATGTTTCTTCACGTAACAATTTGTGGTCAGCCAATAATTTGATGGCAACTTTGGGAATAGATGGCAATGGTGATGGTGGTAGCACTACTCCACCCGACCCAGAACCTGTAGCAACTTGTACCGATGGCATCCAAAATGGAGATGAAACAGGAGTTGATTGTGGGGGAACTTGCCCCGATGCTTGCGCTCCACCTCCCAATACAACTTGCGATGTCCCAAGTAATTTGCAAACCACCCCTCAAATGAATGGAAAAAGAGCCTTATTGGAATGGAGTGCAGTGAGCAGTGCTACTTATTACACTGTCAAGTACAAAAAAGTCAGTTCATCCAATTGGAAAACATTGGTTCCAGAAAATAATTCTGTAATCGCAACAGGTCTACGCAAAGGCACTGAATACGAATGGGAAGTACAAAGCAACTGTGGCAATACGACAAGTGATTGGGCAAGTGGCACTTTTACAGCGGGTTACCCTTCAGGCGGTGGTGCTGATCGTTTGGGCGAAACATTTGAACCCAATAGCATCCAAATTTATCCCAATCCTTTCAAAAATCATTTTGTCTTGAATGGCTTAGTACCTACAGAACAGCTACAAACTGTCAATGTCAGCATTTACGATTTGGAAGGGCAGCTCATTACCAAAAGTATATTGGAAACCGACCAAACAGGTCAATTCAAATATATGTTTGATACTAGCAATTTCCCAGTGGGACAATTACTCATTTTGGTACAAAGCGGCTATCATTCAGAAGCTTTTAAAATCAATAAATTGAGATAAATACCCAATTTCTATAGTATTTTTTCTTTAACCAGAAGCACAGAAGTAGATTGACTATTTCTGTGCTTTTTGTTTTTTTTTGGACGGAACGTTAAGGGCTGCGTTTGTATGTGGTGTCCCCGCTTTCCGTCATACAAGGTATGTACGTCAATCGGGCGTAGATTTGTTTGTTTGGGGCTTCGTTGGGGCTTTTTTTCTGCCCGTTTCCTGTTTGGGCGAAATATTTTTCGCCCCTACGGGTTTGTATGTTTTTGGGTTCGGGCAAAACGGTTGCGGGTGTCCCTACGGATTGTTGTATTATTTTTTTCCGATGGTTTCAAACACAAATTGCGCCATTTGATCGGGCTTGATGAACACTTGTCCATATTCTTCGTCAAATACTTGAGTGGGCTTGGCGGCAATGACTTCTTCCAATGTTTTGCCTTCGTCTATCAATTTTTGAACATTGGTTTTAATCGTTTTCAACATTTCTAAATGTTTTGCCAATGTGGCTTTGTCTGTCATTTTTCCGTGTCCAGGAATGATGGCTGTTTCGTCATTTGCCAAAAACAACATCCGTTCAATGCCTGTGATAAAGCCCTCAATGGAACCTCCCGAAGACACATCTATAAATGGATAACCTATTTCAAAATAAACATCTCCACCATGAATCACATTGCTTTCTGGAAAATACACAAATGAATCTCCATCGGTATGTGCCTTGTCGATGTGGCTGATTAAAATGGGTTCTGTACCAAGATGCAAAGTCAATTCATCATTGAAGGTCAAAATAGGGCGAGCAGTTTCGGGCGAGGCAGGAACTTCTCTATCAAAGAATTCCATTTTTTGGTCTTCACTCATTCTCTTTCTAACGCCTTCGTGGGCAATGATGCCAATGCCTTCTTTTTGGTAATTGGAATTGCCATCTGTATGATCGCCATGCCAATGGGTATTGAGCATAAAACGAATGGGTTTGTCACTCAATTCTCGAATGGCTTTTAAAATACGTTCGGTCAAGGGAGCAAACTGCCCATCAATCATAAAGACCTCATTTTCGGCTATATATACGCCAATGTTTCCTCCAGCACCTTGCAACATATAAACATTGCCGCCTGCTTTTTGGGTTGTAATTTCTACATCAGAAAAATCTTGTGCATTTACCATAAGACAGGATAAAAGCAATAAGCACAAGCTAGTTGATAAAACTCGCATAGGAATGTGTATTTTTGTATAAAAAATATTCATTTACTCAGTTAGTCGCTCGCCTCGAAAATCTCTGGGAAGTTCCTTGGAATTGCGTGCGCCCAATTGACGAATTTTTTCGGCACGACGAATGAGATTCCCTTCTCCCAAATATAATTTGTTCATTGCCTTTTCGTAGGAACGCTCGGTCATATTGATGTACTTGCCAATTTGCTCCAAATCTTTGACGAAATTGACAAATTTATCGTATAAGGCTCCGCTTTGTCGGGCAATTTCGAGGGCGTTTTTGGTTTGCTTTTCTTGACGCCAGATATTGGCCACCGTTCGCAAGGTTGCCAACAATGTGGTTGGACTAACAATGATGATGTTTTGCTTAAAAGCATTGTTGAACAAATCGGGATCGTGTTGAATCGCCAAGGCAAAAGCAGGTTCGACGGGCACAAACAATAAGACAAAGTCTAGGCTTTGCAACTGGTACAACTGTGGGTAATTTTTGCCACTCAATTGACGAATGTGGGTTTTGACCGACTCGATATGGCGTTGTAGATAGGTTTTTGCTTTTTCGGGATCGTCCTCGGCTATGCTGCGTTCGTATGCCGTCAAGGATACCTTCGAATCTATGATGATGTGGCGATTGTCGGGCAAATTGATGATGACATCGGGTTGTAAACGTTTGTTGTTGGCCGTGGTAAAACTCTTTTGGGCATTGTACTCTCGTCCCTTGACCAATCCCGACTTTTCGAGTATGTTTGCCAAAACCAATTCTCCCCAATTGCCCTGGGTTTTGTTGTCGCCTTTGAGGGCTTTGGTCAAATTTTGAGCGTCTTCACTCATTCGTTTGTTGAGTTCGCTCATTTGCTTGAACTGCTGTAGCAAACTCGCTCTTTGTTTGGTGTCTTCTAGATGCGTTTTTTGGATTTGCTCTTCAAAACTTTTGATTTTGTCGTTGAGTGGCTGCAATAAATGAGATAAGTTTTGCTCACTTTGATTAGAGAATTGCTGGCTTTTCTCCTCCAAAATACGGTTGGCAAGATTCTCAAATTGGCTACTAAACTTTTTGTCCAATTGAGTAAATTCGATTTTTTGATCTTCTAGTTTCTGTTTCAAATAATCGTTTTGGGTAGCCACCTCAATCAATTTGTTCTCTCGTTCATTGGCACGCTCTGTCTCCAAGCGCAAAGATTCCGCAGTAACTGTCTGTTCTTTCAAGGCGTCCTCCTTTTCCTTTTCAACTTCCTTGAGTTTTTCCTCCAATAAAGCATACTGTTGCTTATTCACTTTTTTGCGTCCAAAGAGCGCACTAATGATCCAAAATATGATGGCACCTGTCAAGAGTCCCATCACAAAATAAATCAATTCGTCAATTATCAATTCCATATTAGCCTTGGTGTTGTTTATAGGAATAATATCCAATTAGTTAGAAACTAGATACACATTAATTTCGTTTCACAAATAGAGTATGTAATATACTCTTATAAACGCTTAAGTTAAGCAAGAATTATTAGATTAGATAGTTAAACAGTGATAAAAATATACATTCAAGAGAGCGTGTTCTGCGAATGCGACTAAACTTTCTAAACTAGCCCCGATAGAAGCGGTTGCCATGCAAAAGCGGATAGCGGGCAAACAAGTAGCGAAACAAAACCTAAACCTTTGCTCCTAAAAAACATATTCAAAATTAACACAAAACACAATTAATTAATATATAATATGTCTGATTTACCAACTACTCCCATCAATTTTGAGGATACCGCCACTGCTTTTGCAGGAAAAAACAACGAAGAACTCAAAAATGCCTATAATTTATTCCGTTTGATGCAGCACGAACACCTGGTCAATATTGGCGGAAGATTTACCGAATTGGCATTTAAGATTGGCTTGCCCATCTCCTACCCCATTCGCTTGACTATTTTTGAACAGTTTTGCGGAGGTGAAACCGTAGAGGAATGCAAGAAACCTGTTCGTAAATTGAGTAAACATGGCGTACATACCATACTCGATTATGGAGTCGAAGCCAAGCAAGATGAGGAAGAATTGGACCTCATAGCTGTCACCCTCAACCGCAACCTAGAACTTGCCAAAGAAGACCCTGACATCAACATTGTCAGCAGCAAAATTACAGGCTTGGTTCGCTTTGATTTGCTAGAAAAAGTGAGCAGCGACAATGAACTAACAGTCGATGAGGAAAAAGAATGGGAAAGAGCCAAGGCACGAGTCTACAGTGTGTCCAAAACCGCCAGCGATTGCGACATTCAAATTTATTACGATGCCGAAGAAAGCTGGATACAACCCGCCATTGATGAAATAGTGATGAGTCACGCCGCTATTTTCAACAAAGAAAAACCGATTATTTTCAACACCATACAATTATACCGCCATGACCGTTTGGAATACTTAAAAGAATTGCACAAAACCGCCAAGAAAGAAGGCTACATTTTAGCTGTAAAATTGGTACGTGGTGCCTATATGGAAAAAGAAAGAGCCAGAGCCAAACGTCTAGGCTACGATTCGCCCATACAGCCCGATAAAGAGGCGACCGACAGAGATTACAATGCAGGCTTGACCTATTGTGTCGAACATATGGATACCATCGCTTTTTGCAATGCCACCCACAATCAAGAAAGCTGTGGTTTATTGGCAGAGATGGTTCAAGTCAAAAGTACCCCCAACGATCATCCGCATATTTTTTCTTCTCAATTGTTTGGAATGAGCGACCATTTGTCCTTCAATATGGCAGCGGCAGGTTTCAATGTTGCCAAATATATGCCTTACGGTCCTGTCAAAGAAGTCATTCCCTACCTCATCCGCCGAGCCAAGGAAAATACCTCTGTCAATGGGCAAGTAGGTCGTGAGTTAAATTTGCTTAAAGCGGAAATGGAACGACGTGATTTAATTGAAGTTAGTGAGGAAGAAGAGTAGTTGAGTTGATTGAGCAATTAGGTTGATTGAGTAATTAGGTTTAGATTTTATCCTAATTACTCAATTAACTTAATCACATAATCACTATTATTGTGCAACGTATGTGGTTCATGGCTAAGGGAGTGCTGGTTAGCCAACGTCCCGATTTCATCGGGATACAAGCATTCATCCGCCCGCTCATCCTACACTTCAATCCGTTCATCAATAATATGCAAATTTGCAATAAAAAATCTGTGCAAATTTGCAATAAAAAATCTGTGCAAATCTGTGGTGAAATATCTGTGCAAATCTGTGGTGAAATATCTGTGCAAATCTGTGGTGAAATATTAATTCTCAAATTTAATCTTCTACTTCAATCAAGATAAAATTCGTACATTCGTAACAAAAAACACGAAACACATAGATAGTCTATAAACTACAGACCACCGACTATCGACCAAAAACAAACCCATGCGAGCAGTCATACAAAGAGTCTCCCAAGGCTCCGTCACCATAGAAGGAAAAATCAAATCCTCCATCGGCAAAGGTCTAATGATTTTGCTAGGAATTGAAAATGCCGACACCCAAGAAGACATTGATTGGTTGGCAAAAAAAATCGTTCAAATGCGCATTTTCAGCGATGCCGAAGACAAGATGAATTTATCGGTCAAAGATGTGGGAGGCGACATCATTGTGGTGAGTCAATTTACCCTCCACGCCCAAACCAAAAAGGGCAACCGACCTTCCTTTATCCGAGCTGCCCGCCCAGAGACTGCTATCCCCCTCTACCAAAGTTTTGTCGATAGTTTAGAACAATTGCTAGAGAAAAAAATCGGCACTGGCGAGTTCGGTGCAATGATGGATGTTGCATTGGTCAACGATGGTCCAGTGACCATAGTGATGGATACGAAGGATAGGGAGAATCATTAAGCTATCTTAAAATTTTCATCCTACAAATGGTAACAATTTTGTTATTACAGTGATATGTGGGTGTATAAAGTGATTTATTTAACACTTTGAACACTAGTAATGTAAATAACTCTTTACATAAGTAGTGTGACAAATTTATCTTAATATTTTATGATGGCTTCTTTTTGGCTTCTACTGCGTTGAAAATACTCGCCTTAGCTCTGCTAGGACTCCGTTTTTCGCCTTGTAGAAACACAAAAACAAACTCATCAAAAATGTAACCTTAATTATGTCACACTACTTACAATCTCTATTCTTTGACAATTTTTGCAAGAAGAGAGCTAATACTTAAACAAGCTATCGAGTCGCCTCTGGCTCCCTACTATTTGTTCATGTATTGCCCTTCCAAAATTGTCAAAGAACCATAATCTCTAACCCACAAAACCACTTCAGTATGCCTGAATCTAACATCCGTCTTGAAGACATTCGCCTTACAGAAGAAACAACAGTAAAAAACTATGTCTATCTAAATGTAGATGCATTGGAAAGAGAGGCTTTGGTAAAAGCTACCAATAATCCTTTTGATGCAGATGGAAACTATGATGAAACAATTTTTAATTTTTGGTCTCAAAGATTATCTGAAGAAATAGACAGAATCAATGGGACGAAAGAAAACAATTTTTATGAAGCACTGACAAACATAGCATCCTCAGAAAATTTAGAAGTTCCCTGGCCTTTCCCTTGCAATAAAATTTCTGAATCATATGAAGTAAACACAGATTTTGAAATGGAAGGTTTTTCATCATCATTCCAATCAACTTCCGCTAAGGGATGTTGCCCAGCAGCAACGGATATTCCCTTATTCATCTATACAACACAATCACGAAGCTATACTTTAACAGTAGAAGGTGTCAATGTAATGCCTGCAATAAAAACAAAAACTGAAACCATTGCTGGTCAATCCTACCAATTAAAACACATATCATTTGACTCTAAAAATTGGGCAAATAAAAATGCTACACTCACCATTACAACCCCCAAAAATGCCAATTCTTTAAGTACTTTAATCATTCGTTTTAAAATAACTGAAGGCAAGACTTCAAACTCAGAAAACAACAGAACAATGGCTAAGGTATAGTAATAACAAACCAAAATACAAACTCAATACTTAACATTCCAAACCAATGTTGAGTCATTGGTTTGGAATGCTGGCTCTAATAATTAAAATTAAATGATGAATGTGATAAGCTTCAGACTATCATAACAATTGGATTTAAGAGCATGTTAGGAATTGTGCTTTACACCTCAAAGGGCAGGATTTTTGGTTCTGT
>JAHDIA010000097.1 GCA_020631035.1 Chitinophagales bacterium
TTCTACATAAAACGGGCGCAAAAAAATTTACGAATTTTCTTCACGAAACGGACCAACGCAACACCCAACATACCACCTACGCCCGATAGGAACGGTTACCTAGCATTGAGCTGGGCGTTGTGAAGTAGGGAGTACCGAAGGCTGAGGGACGAAGACAAGGGACGACTTTACTGAACTGCTCAGCGAAATGCGTAGTAAAAGTGGATAGCGGGGACTCGACTTGCAAACGAAGATTGAAACGTTCCGTGCAAAAATTAAAAGAAAATCTGTCCTAAAAATGCGAGGCATCTTGAAGATGCCAGGCATTTGATAAACTTACCAATACCACCGAATGGAGAGTTTTGGGGTACGACGCAAAAGGAGTTTGTCAAGACCTGTGATTTGAAACTGTTCTATTCCTTCTTCCTCTTCTTCTTCCTCCTCACTTTCAATTTCATTTAAGAAAAAATGTTTGGATTCAATGTTTTCTCGATTGAGTACATTGAGTAGGGAAAAATCACATTCTAAATTTATTTTATTTTTAAAAATGGGTGTTTTGTAAGAGATCCCCAAATCAAGACGTGCGTAATTGCCCAATAAATTATTGTTGATTTCGGAATAATCCAAGGTATAATAGGTTTCTTCCTCCTCCTCTCCATCTTCATATTCAATAGCAGTATATTCCACTATAGAAGTGGGTTGCGAAAAAGGCAATCCATTTCGAAATTGATAGGTAATGGCAGCTTGCCATTTGCCCCAAACAAATTTATTGACAATGCTCAAATTGTGTCGATGGTCATTACTAGCTGGGAAACCTTCTTCTTCAAGGTCTTCAAAATAAAACAAATTTTGACTCAAGGTGTAATTGACCCAAAATTTATAATGTGTCCAGTTTTTATTGATTAAAAAATCGATTCCTTGCACAGAAGCTTCACCCTCTATTTCATTGTCCACTCCCACAAGACGTGTATTGGCCAGACTAGAAAGCCCTTCATTTTGATGTATATACGCTTCGACATCTATCAACCAATTGTTCTTTTTGAATACCAGACCAGCAGCTATTTTTTTAGAATTCAGTACTTCATCGCCCTCTTCAAAACTCAGTTCCCATACATTGTTACCAGCATTTAATCCCTGGTCATCTATATCTGCATATTGACTAATGAATTGATAGTAACTCCCTGCCGAAAATTTAAATTTAAGATCTTTCAAAAATGAATATTGCAAACTCATTCTAGGAGCTAAAAACCATTTACCCAATTCATTGTAATATGTGTTTCTAAGACCCGCTTGTACAATAAACTTTTCTTTGTTCCAAGTGGCAGAGGTTGTCAGATTGTGAAAGTGCCCTGTATTTTGGTCATTATCATTAAAGCCTTCTCCGTATAAGAGCGTTTCATCAATAATCGAATTGACTTCTTTTTGTTCATATACATAGCCGAGATTGGCACTCAATTCTTTGTTCAATTGCCACTCATTGTTCACACCAATTTGTTGATCTTTGATGTCATTGTATGTATACAGGTATTCATTTATACCCAATTCGTCTGTTTCATCATAAGAAGAGTCATGTTCATTTTTGTAGCTTGACAAAACATAATGAAGTTTTAAATTGTTGCTAGGATTCCATCTAAAATTGGCTTCAGAACTAAAAGCATAGGAGTCAAAACTGATTTCATCAAATGTTTCAATATCTTCACTTTGTAGTATCGAATTATACAAAAAATAATTGTGTGTTTTTAAAAAAGCACTCTTGATAAAAATATTGGGATTGGGCTTAAAAATCAACTTGGCATTTAAATCATAAAAGTTATGATTGGAATCGGCTGAACGTTCGCCTTCTTCTATTTCCCCACTTTCTGTATCTATTCTAGCGGTTTGAAAAATTCGATCTAAATAGTTTGTTTGAGTTGGCGTACTGGTCACTCTATTGATGCTGTTCCGTCCCGACACGAGTAGAGACAATTTATTTTTAACAATGGGTACATTTAAATAGGTATGTGCTTGAATTGTATTTACCCCTATTCCTCCTTTAAAAGTATTGCTTACTTCATCGTCTAAATTGATGTCTACAATGCCTCCTATTGTACTGCCATATTGGGGATTGTAAGCGGCTTTGTGTACCTTAACTTTGTTGACGACATAGGGGTTAATGGCAGAAATCATTCCAAACAAATGCCCTGGTCCATAAAGGGTGGCATTTTCCCAAAGAATTAAATTTTGGTCAGGGGAAGAACCTCGAATATTCAATCTAGTCGCACTTTCATCTACACTGGTAATGCCTGGTAGATGTTGGACCATTTTGAGTATATCGTCTTCTAGGTTTCTATTGTTTTTAGAGAGTGTTTTATAATCTAAGTGTATGCTCCCATAGTCTTCGCCTTCGACTATCCCTCGCATCAAATAATCGGTGATGACCAAATTGATGTCTAATAAATTCTCACTCAAAGTCATTTGTACATTTTGGGATGTTCCTGCTCCCCATTCTTGTACCATAAACGATTGATCTTTGTAGCCCAAGTACCGAAAATGTATGACTTGGTTTTTATGGGCTTCTATCTCCAATTCAAAATACCCATTTTCGTCTGACTGTGTTCCGAGTCTTTGTCCCTCTGCATAAATATTGGCATAAGGCAGCGGACTATTGTCTGAGGCACTTTGCAAATAGCCTTTTATTTGATACTTTTTAGGAGGTGGCAAAACAATGAGGACCGTCTCTTTTTCTATTTCAAATTCGTAGGGCGTTTCGTACAAAAGTTGGGTTAGACAGTCCGTGCCTTCTTCTAAATTCAACTTTCCTGTATAAGTATAATTTGCTACACTTTTTGCATCAAAATTAAAGGTCCAATTGCTCTGTTTTTCTATTTTTTGAAACACCTTGCTCAGTGGCTCTTCCTCAAAAGTTAAATTTTGAGCCAATAAGTTATAATTCAAAATTACAAGACCTACTAAAACCAATAGATATTTCAATTGCATTTTACTTTTTAATCTCAATTGTCTTTTTATCCTCGCTAATTTGATAAGTCAAGCCCATTGGTTTGCAAACTTGTTTGAGTGCCTCTTCAAGTGATTCGTGGGTAAAGGAACCTGTAAAACGTTTGGCAAGCCCTGGAGCATTTATTCCAACTGCGTATTGTCGTCCCAATTCCTCCAATACTGTATTGACATCCTCTTCATAAAACTTAGAAGTCCCCTGCGTCCAAGTTGCTTGTTGATGATTGATTTTGCCTTCTTCACGCATTTTGCCATTGACAATATTAATCGATTCTCCAGGCGTCAAAATTGCTTCGCTTTTTGCATTGCTTACTTTGACTTTTCCTTCGTAGCATTCGACATATAAATTTTTGCCCCACTCTCTTACATTGAACTCTGTTCCCAATACTTCTACCACTCCATTGTCCGTCATTACCTTGAATGGGCTACTGCCTTTTTGAACAGAAAATACAGCTTCCCCTTCCAATTTAACCGTTCTATTGCTCGCAAAGTTTTTGCTATAGCTCAAACTTGAAGCTGCATTGAGGATCACTGAGGATTTATCTGGAAAAGTATGGGTTTGGGTTTGTGCCAAAGCAGACTCCACACTGACCGTTCTGGGCAAAAACCAAAACAAGGCACCAGCAATGAGGAATAGTGTTGCGGCGATTCCAACTAAACTCAACCAATTTCGACGACTTGGTGCCTCCTCAATAGAGCGTACTTTAGCTGTCGTTCGACTGGGTGTTTCTTCAATAGAGCGAACTTTGCTTGGTGTATGTTTAGACTCGTTCACTTGCTTACCGCTATCCATAGCAATCCCTTTCGACTTATTTCGGTTTCTTTGCTGAAGTCGTTTAAAAGCGGCATCTTTGTCATAAGTGGGCAAGCTTAATTTATTTGTTGCCTCAATTATTTTTGTCAGCTCATCCCATTCTCCCGATGCTTTCATAGCAGCAATTTCTTCGGGTGTCAAGTCTCCAGCCAACCAACGGGCATAAAGTGTATCCATTTTTATTGTAATTTTTCGTCGATAATATAGCTGTTTGATTATAAAACAATCCAAATTGGATTTACCCTACACTCTTTTGTGAATTTTTCTCAATTCTTGCAAAGCTTTGTGCATTCGTTTCTCCACTGCTTTGACACTGATGTTCAATTCTTCGGCTATTTCTCGGTATTTTTTCTTGTCAATTCGATTCATCAAAAAAACCACTCTTTGATCTTCGGGCAAACTGGAAATGGCGTTTTCCAATCGCTCTTTGAATTCCTTCTCTTCCATTATATATTGCGGAGAAGCTTCGTCACGATCAATGTGTCCTTTTTGTTCAAATTTTAACACCACCTTTTGATGACTCACTTGATTTAGAAACATGTTGTTCGCAATGGTAAACAAATAGGATTTGGCTTTTGCTCTTGGTACCTTGGCACAATTTTCCCACAATTTGGCAAAGGCATCCTGTACAATGTCTTCGGACATTGCCAATTTACCAGATTTGTAGTAAATAAAATTTCTCACATTTTCGGCATATTCAAAAAATACTGACTGGTATATTTCCTCTTTGCAAACATTATCTTCCATAAAAATTGATTTCTTTTATCTTTTGGAACGGAATGTTGGGGACTCCGTTTGCATGGTGTCTCCCGAAATGTCGGACCACCGCTATTCGCTGCTATGGTGGTTCTTCCAAGACAAGGCATGCCTTGTCTCTACATTCCTACCATATCCGCTGCTATCAGGCGTAATTTTGGTTCTTTTTGTCCTTCGTTGGTTCTTTTTTCTATCCGCTTCACGCCTTGCTTTGGGTTTTGTGGTTGGGCAGACACATAGGTCTGCCCGTACGTGGTTTTGCGCCTGTTTTGGGTTCGGGCATTTGCGCCCGTTTTGGGTTCGGGCATTTGCGCCCGTTTTGGGTTCGGGCACCCACAATCCCGATTCTCGGGACTACGGGTTTTGTAATCGAACGAACAATACGGCATGGCTGGGCAATTCGTATTGGTATGATTCACTTGATTTTCCAATGTCTTGGTGTTTCCACAAATCTCGAACGGTATATTCTTTTTTCAAATTCAATTCTTTTTGCCAATTAAAATTGATGTCCATTTTTTCTTCGCTTCGATTCAACAAACATACTGCCCATTCGTCATTTTCTAATGGTTTGATCCACACTTCAAAATCTTTTTTGTCTTTGTATTTATAACCTTGCTTTCCCAATGGGTCTTGGTCAATGGCAATGGCTTCTTTGTTGGTCAATACTTCAATGACATCTTTGGGCATATTGCGCAAATCATTACCCGCAATAAGCGGGGCGGCCAAAATACACCACAATGAAAAATGGGCTTTGTTTTCATCATCGGTAAGGTCGCCATTGCCTACTTCGAGCATATCGGGGTCATTCCAGGCATCGGGACCAGCGTACTTTTCCAATCCAACTTGTTTGTCCAATATTTTGAGGACACTCAAACGGAAAAAGCCTCCACAGTCAAAGCAGGCTTTGATATCAGGGGTTGTACGCCAGAGGTGTCCAATTTCACCTCCCCATTTCCAAGGTTTGCCCCATCCCCAGTTGCAAATGCTAAATACAATGGGTCGGTCAAGCTTTGCCAATTCGGCTGCCATGACAGGATATAGTTTTTTTGCTTTATGTAATCCGTGGTGACACCAATCGTATTTGAGGTAATCGACTCCCCATTCTTGGTAGGTTTCAGCATCAATTTTTTCGTAGCCCAATCCTCCTGGTCTTTCTTCGCAAGTGAGGCGTCCAGCATCGGAATAGAGTCCAAATTTGAGTCCTTTGGAATGTACATAGTCTGCTAGAGCTTTAATGCCATTGGGAAAACGGTCGGGATCTGCAACAATTTTTCCATTTTCGTCTCGGTCAATTTGCCAACAATCGTCTATATTGATGTATTCATATCCTGCATCTGCCATTCCTGACTCGACCATTGCATCCGCCATTTCTTTTATCATATCCTCATTGACATCACAGGCAAAATAATTCCAACTGTTCCAGCCCATTGGTGGGGTTGGTGCCACATTGGTCTTTTTTTGAGCCAGCAAATTGCTTCCCAAAAGAAACAAAATCAGCATCAGTTTCCATTTCATAAGTTTATTGGTTTTTGCTCATTTCTAATTGATAGCTAAAATACTGCCCAATTGTGTCTGTTTCAAAAAAAAGGCTAATTTCTTCTGCATCTTTGTAAGCATCGCTTGTTCCGTCTCCAAAAGTGAGGCGGTATTCTTGCCCATCTATGTGTAATAAAAAAGCCTTGGCATTGGTAAAGCCTCCTACATTGGTTTCGGACAATTCCCAAGTAAAATCTGTTGCTTCGTACAATTCATTTTTCAGGCTAAATTCGTAGCTCCCTTTCTCATTTTCATCAAATGTAAACCAGCCAATATCGGTTTCGGTAAAGCTAGAATCTTGTTGAATGCCCAATTCCATTCTTTCTCCATAACCTATATAAGCTTGTTCAATGGTCCAATTTCCTTGTAAGGATTTGGATGCTTTTTTGAATTTTCGTTTTTTACAGGCGGTTCCCATTGTTGCCAAGCACAAAAACAATAGTAGCAGTTTGGTTTTCATTGTTGCCATTTGAATGAAACGATGGGGTAAAGATAAGAATTAAGTGTTAGCAAGGCGTGTAGCGGATGGATATAAGAAACGATGAGAGAAAAAGAGATGCGATAATTACGCCTGATAGTCCCGATTTTATCGGGATGGCGGCATTTTTCAAGCGGGTATGGTAGAGACGTTGCATGCGACATCTGTACTTGCGTGGCAGTGTATTGAAATATGTCTCCAATGCCGCCATAGAAGCGGATAGCAGGGAGAAATGAAAGTTTGAAAAATCAGCGTTCCGTTCAAATGTTAAATAAAGCTGATAAATATGGATAATTCATCTATAAAGGCAACCCCTAGCAAGTTTTGCTCGTTATTGTTGTTATCTTAGTAGCAATTGCCAATGTTTGTTGAGGGTAAAATGTTAATTATTAGGCATTTCTATTATGTTTTTAGTGAAAACATTGTATTTATGCCTCAAGTGCTGTATTTTTAGTTCAAAAAAATGGTTTCTCTTGATTTTTTCCCATTTTTTGCCGAACAACAAAGTTTAAAATAGTAAAAATATGAAAAATAAAATCACATTTTTAAGTCTTATTTTCCTGGGTATTGTATTTACTCAATGTGCTAAGGAGGGTGTAGAAATTGAATCCAACTATTATTCTGAAGAGGATTATGCACTTATTTCTGAACATTTGAATTTGCCCAATACCTCATTGGATTATACCCTCAACTTCCCCAATTATTATGGTCGTCCAGGCAATCAGTTTGATTCTGACTTGGCTACTTTGGGTAGGGTTCTATTTTATGATGTAAATTTGTCTAAAGACCGTTCTGTTTCTTGTGCTTCTTGTCACAAACAAGAACTGGCTTTTGCAGATGATGTACCTTTTAGCAAGGGTATAGAGAACAGAGAAACAAGCCGTAACTCGCTTGCCTTGGGTTCTGTTTTCAATTTCCGTGAATATTATGGTCCTAGTCGTGTACCATTTTTCTGGGATAATAGAGTGGAAACAGTTGAAGAACAGTCTGAACAGACGTTGGCCAATGAGAACGAAATGGGCATGGAGATGCATACAGTGGTCGCAAGAGTCAAAGAGTTTTCTTACTATGGTCCGCTCTTTAAGCAGGCTTTTGGATCAGCAGAAGTAAACTCAGAAAAGGTATTGGCGGCTGTTAGTGAATTTGTCAATACCATTGGCAGTTACAATTCTCTTTATGACCAAGCTTTGGATGATTTATATGCAGAAAAAGGCTTTTCTTATACCCAATATCTTGAACAAGACCTAGCGAAACTGAATGCTCAGGAAAATGCAGGTAAGAACATTTATTTGAGCAATTGTGCCAGTTGTCATGGAAACATCAATGGCTTGCCTGGTCAAGTTGCTGCTAACAATGGGCTTGATATGGATTATTTGGATAAAGGTATTGGAGATTTGAACAATGATGCTTCTCAAATAGGTATGTTTAAAGTTCCTACATTGCGCAATATTGAGTTGACTGGTCCTTATATGCATGATGGTCGCTTTGCTACTTTAGAAGAAGTTGTTGAGCACTACAGCAATGGCATCCAAGACCACCCCAATTTGAATAATGAGTTGAAGGTGTACTCGTATGATACATACGATTATGAGCCTGTAAAAATGAATTTTTCAAATACTGACAAAGAGAACTTACTTGCTTTCTTACGTACTTTCACTGATGAAGGAATGTTGAGTAAGCAAATTTATGCTGACCCTTTTAAGTAAGTATAGCGAAATAAATAATTAGAAATAGTCTTACAAGCGTATGTTTGAACAACAATTGGGTCGTTCGGACATACGCTTGTTTGTATAAATTGATTGTATGACTAACAAACCTATATTAGCATTTATAAGCATTGTGTTTGGAGTGTTGTTGTTATTTGATGCCAATCTATGGGCACAAGTTGACTATTCCAAGGGATTTTATTTTCATCATCAAGCAAGCCAGGGAAATGCATTGAACTTGACCAATGTCAAAGATTTAAAGTTGGGATTTGGTATTTCTCGAATGGGATTTGGTGGATCTTCAAACTATTTCCATCACAATCTTCAAGTTGCTTATAGTCCTGTTAAAAATATAGGTATCATAGGTAATTACTTACAGTTGTATCCGAATAAAAATCACCCCAAAAATCGTGCATTTAATCTTGATTTAGGAGTTGGTACTTATTGGGTACTATGGCAAAGTAAAGAAATTCCCACTAGTAAAAACAAAATGAGGCGACAGATTTCGGCTGATTTATATGTTGTAGGAAGTTTAAGTCGACAAAACAATACTTATACAAAGTATAACTTTTTTAGCCCTGTTAATCCTGAAGGCTATTCAACCACTGCATTTGCTCGTTCTACTTTTACTCAATTTTTTGTTCAAGGAGGATTTCATTTTCAATTTGAAAAAATCAAACTTTCTTATTTGATTAAACTTGGACAATTAGATTACAGAAAGGTAAACTTTAAAGGTCTTCCTGAAATACTCACTTATGAACATTCTAATCTTGGTATTTTAGATCCTTTTACCAGTATCCAACAAGATTTTCGATTGGAAGTGGGGGCAAACAATGTAAAATTTTTTGTTGGCTTGACCAATTTACACATTCCCATTAATTGGGATAAAATGGAAAATATTGATCCCTTTACATTAGACGGATATTATCCTTACCAAGGTACTCATGATTTAGAAATCATTGCTGAATTTGCTCATATAAAATACATTCACAATTATGCAACCATCGGTTTGGTTTGGAATATAGAGCATTTGATTTCGACCCGTAAAGCAAATAAATTGGAAAATGAGCTTTAAAACCTACATATATGCTACAATTGACAACAACATATCGAATTGAGTTTGGCATTGTGTGTACATTGTGTTTGCTCTTTTTACTAAGTTCTTGTAATAGAAATTTTTATTATGCTCCCAATCCTGCCAACACACTTGGTTTGAGTGAAGCAGGAGATGTAAAAATTTCAGGAGGAACGGCTAAACAGAATGAACGTAGGGTTTTCAATCTTCAAGGGGGCATTAGTCCCCTAAAACACCTGGGTATTTATGGCAATTATCAGAAAATACAATCTAACGTTCAGGTGAATGAATATAGCCTTTTTGGCACCACCCATACAGAGGTTACTGATAATTATGGCGAACAGTGGGATGTGGGAATTGGCGGATATAAAGAATTGTACACTAAGAAAATATCTAAAGAAGCAGACACCCCTTATTTAAATTCTAGTGGTCTTTTTTTAGATGGCTATCTCAGTTATGGTCAGGGGAATATTTCTAATCTATATTATAATGGTAGCACCTCTAAAATGTCGTTTAAGAGGTATCAACTTCAATTAGGCACACAATTAAAGTTGAACATTGCTAGCATTAAATATTCTCTTTTGCTGGGTTCATTGGATTATGAAAAAGCTTTACTCACTGGCGAAATTGGCACAAGTGATATGAACAACATTAATTTGCTTATTGAGCGAGATCCTTATTTTTATAGGGGCTATAATTTAAATCTAGAGTTAGGGTTTCGTATGCTACGTTATTACTTCTCCATTACCCATCACAACCTACCTGATATTAATGAGCAGGTTCCTATTCATAGCAGTATGTTCCAAGCGGGTTTAATATTTGAATTGGATGAGTTTTATAAATTGTTCCGTAACAAAAGCTCCAATACTTCTAAAACAACAGAAGCTGAAAAATTTTAATTTTTATTTTTTATCATTAGACTTATCATATTGGACGAAAAATGGCTCTTTTCTGCCCACATTAGGCCTTTTTTCACTCACATAACTAGGGCTATGCTCCTTCAAATCTGACCCGCCAAACAAGTCTATTAGATGATATATTTTGGCAAAAAATGGGAATTCCTTATATTAAATTCATTCATTTTACCTAAAATTGCCATTCTACTCTTACCTAAATAGTTTTGACTTATTTTTACATTAACACTAGGGTTCATGTGTTTCAAGTACTAAATTTAAAAAGGACTAAATACAACTTTATATATTGATTGAGGACACCAATATTTAAATTAATTTAAACCTTTTAATTATGAAAAACTCAATTGTATTATTGTTCATAACATCCCTATGGCTTGTTTTTAGTCAATGTGGGAAAGATGGGATAGACATTGAATCTAATTATTATGCTGAAGAGGATTATGCCCTGCTCTCTCAATATCTAAACATACCCAATGTTCCTGCCAATTACCAAATCAAATTTCCAGATTATTATGGACCTGGACGTGGACCAAGCTTCAATACAGATTTAGCTACTTTGGGGAAGGTTCTATTTTATGATGTAAATCTGTCCAAGGATCGTTCTGTTTCTTGTGCCTCTTGCCACAAACAAGAATTGGCGTTTTCAGATGATGTAGCTTTTAGCAAGGGAATTGAAAATAGAGAAACTACTCGCAATTCACTTGCCTTGGGTTCTGTATTTAGCTTTAACGAATATTATGGTCCAAGCAGCAGCATTCGCATTCCTTTTTTTTGGGACAATAGAGCAGAGTCTGCAATGGAACAGGCGGCACAAACCCTCAAAAATGAAAATGAGATGGGTATGGATATGCCTACAGTTGTTGAACGAGTCAAAGACGCTCCTTACTATGTTCCTTTGATACAGAAAGCATTCGGTAAAACAGATATATCTGCCTATGAGATATTAAATGCCATTAGTGAATTCACGAACACTATAGGAAGTGTCAATTCTCGCTATGATCAAGCTTTAGATGTTCTGTACGCCGAGAAAGGCTTTAGTTTCCAAAACCATTTATCAAACAGTTTAGATCTACTTACCACTAAGGAAAATTTGGGAAAAAACATTTATTTAAGTAACTGTGCCAGTTGCCATAACAACATCAATGGTGCCCCCAATGTATTGTCTGCCAACAATGGTTTGGATTTGGTTTATACTGACAAAGGTATTGGTGCAATAAGCACAACCAATAATATAGGTATGTTCAAAGTTCCCACACTTCGTAATATTGAGTTAACTGCTCCCTATATGCATGATGGTCGCTTTGCCACTTTAGAAGAGGTCGTTGAGCATTATAGTACAGGTATTCAAGACCACCCAAACCTAAGTCAAGAGCTAAAAACATACTCTGAAGAAAACAGTCAATATGAGCCCATTAAATTTAATTTTACAGATAGCGAAAAAGCCAATCTGATTGCCTTTTTACGCACATTTACAGATGAAGAGTTTTTGAATAAAGAAGTTTATTCTGATCCATTCAAATAAACACTTATTCAACAACTTCTTAAATGTACTAATATGCGTTCATTCATTCAATTTATGATTGGCTGTTGTGCCAATCTATCTTTTATTGCCTCAATAGTTTTTGTTGTTTTTCTAATGACTGCCTGTAATCGCAATTACTATTATGTTCCAAGTCCATCCAATACTTTGGGCTTGAGTGAAAAAGGCGATTTCAAGTTTTCAGGAGGAATCAGGGAGATGAAAGAATTTGAAAACCAACAAAAATCTTACAATTTACAAATGGGATTTAGCCCTCTTAAAAATATAGGTGTGTATGGCAATTACTTTGAGATTGCTTCCAAGCCTAAAGTATTTCTTGATACGGGAGTATTAGATAATTATGGAGCTCAATGGGATATTGGGATTGGTGCATATAGGAATATAGCCTTTCCTAATTTTTCTAAAAAAATAAGAAATCCAAAGCTGTTCAAGCCTAACAATACATTTTTATTGGAGACCTATTTTAGTTATGGGAGAGGAAGTATTAAAAACTCCTATATTGAAGGAGGTAGTTCTGTTGTCAACTTTCAAAGATTTGGATGGCAAGCAGGGCTGCAACTCAAACTTAAATTGGGATCTTTGGGTATCAGTGGCTTATTGGGTCAAATTGATTATAGTAATGTATCAATAGACATTAGCAATATAGATACTAATGTCAGCTTGGGTTTTTGGGATGATATAGCACTTTTAAATGATTGGGACCCTTTGTTTTTTACTGGCTACAATATTTATTATGACATTGGTATCAAACAAGTACGTTTTTATGTATCTCTTACTTACCATCATTTTCCTGGAATAAAAGAGTTACAGGCTACAGACTATTTAGTCAATCGTTATATCAATACTGGTATTGTTATTGAACTGGACGAAATCTATAAAGAAACGTGGCGTAAAAATAAAAGATAAGGAA
>JAHDIA010000098.1:0-6922 GCA_020631035.1 Chitinophagales bacterium
GCAGTTGTGTAGCCATCACCATTCGTATGTATGCGGATAGAAAAAAATGGGATTTAGAAGATGTGGAAGTAGAGCTATCACAAGAGAGAGTACACAGTAAGGATTGCGATGATTGTGAATCAAGCGAAGGCTATGTCCATGTCATTGAAAAGAAAGTCAAACTTTTAGGCAATCTTGATGACAAGCAACGGGCAAGGTTAATGGAAATCGCAGATAGATGTCCAGTAAATAAAACCTTGTTGAATGAGATTAAAATCAAAACAACAGCACTTTAATTGATATTTAATTTAAATCAAACATAACAAATTATTAAAAAATAAATAAAATGAAAAAGACCTTAATTGTTAATTACACACCACGAGAGAACTCTAACACAAAGAAAATGGCTGACTATTTCATAGAAAGAAATAAAGATAAAACTGATATAACTATTCTCGACTTGACTGAGGATACCCCAGATTTATTGTTAAAAAATAATCTAAACCTAGTAGTTGCTCGAAATTTTGGAGGTGTAGAACTTAATGAAGAACAACAAAAACTATTGACTAAGAATGACCGACTAACAAATCAGCTGTTAGATACGGATTATGTTGTAGTTGTGACTCCTGTTTATAACTATTCATTGCCCGCAACAGTAAAAGCTTGGTTTGATGCAGTTATTCAAGCAGGAAGAACATTTGCAGCAACAGAAAAAGGACTGGTAGGTTTATGCGAGAATACACAAGCATTGGTGCTTACGACGAGTGGAGGTGATTTTGGAATAGAACCTTTGAAAAATCTAAATTTTGCAACACCTTTGGCATCAACTTGTTTTGATTTAATGGGTATTTCTACAGAAGCTATTACCGTATTTGGAACCCAACAATATGCTGATAAAGTAACAGACCTTATAGAAGCTTCAAAAGGTGAAATTGACTTGCTAAGTGAAAAATGGTACTAATTACTTGAGCACAAACAAAAGCTATCAACAAATACGAGAATGAGTGAATGTGAGAATATTGTTAACATATGTAACAATTCTCGCATTCTCGTATTCTCCCATTCAAAAAGGACCTCATTAAAACTTCTTTACCAAAATCATATTCATATGGATTCAAAATACATTAGTGATATAGCATTCACAAAAGCCGTCAAAAAACGCCAAGAAGAAATGGGATCGAGACAGGCTTATCAAAACATGGCGGAGAAGAGAGATTGGCAAACAAAAATTACAACACAACTTCGTTATTTTATAAGCGAAAGAGATTCTTTTTATATGGCATCTGCCAATGCCGAAGGGCAGCCATACATTCAGCACAGAGGGGGACCAAAAGGTTTTTTAAAAGTATTAGATGATGAACACATAGCATTTGCAGATTTTTCAGGGAATCGTCAATATATTTCTGTTGGTAATTTTGACGAAAATAAAAAAGTTCATCTTTTTTTGATGGATTATCCCAATCGAAAAAGGATAAAAATTTGGGGCGAAGCATTTATAATTACTGATGATGAAGATTTAATTGACCAATTGAAGGATGAAAATTACGAAGTGCCCATTGAACGAGTTATCAAAATCAAAATAACTGCTTGGGATGTAAATTGTCCACAACATATCCAACAACGATATACCATAGAGGAAATTAAACCTCATTTAGATAGACTGAAAAGTTGATGAAAAATGCCCAATAAGTAGCTACACGTTTTTGGGTATATTCATGCAAGTTATGGGCAAAAAATAATAGAAAATACGACTTTTGTCAATGCATCAAATATTGATTCATCAAAAGGCTTGGTTAATCCACCAATTGTGTTTGATTTTGAGCAGTAGCAATGAAAAGAATTAAACTACCATTGCCACTGAACCCCATAAAATAGCCGAGGCGTCGGACCGTCCCGATAGTAATGGAAAGCCCACAGTAGGGGCGAATAATTATTCGCCCAATACGAGGACTTGGAATGGATAGCGGGAACACAAGCAGCGACGAAGCACCCAAACACTTGCTCCAATTAATCCGTCACAAATATCTTTGGACCTATAATTCCCTATTCCCCTAGATACGCCCGACCAAACAAAACAAACATCCCAATCCCAAAGCTCTTTTCATTGGCAGCTTTCCGATTAAAATAATAGTCCTTATCTCCTATACAAGTGCCCTTGCAAACATTGAGCGTAATGAGTGCGTCCTGTTCTTTTCGGATACTGTATTTCCGCAATCCATAGAACGCCCGCTCTACACTTTTTTCATAAGCTTCTCCCGCAACAATGCCCTCCTTCAAAGCAATACAAATGCCATAAGCAAACATAGCCGTACACGAACTCTCGATAAAATTGCCCACTTCATCTTTCCTGACAGGAAGCTGATACCAATGCCCCGTTGTTGTATCTTGTAAGTCGGGTAAATGCACCAACATCTCCTTCAAATAAGTCGCCAATTTCTTTTTCTGTGGAAGCCCGTCGGCTAGGGTAGAGACTGTCTCCGCCAAGGTCACCACCACCCAACCATTGCCACGCCCCCAAATTTCCTGACTGCGTTTCTGAGGATTGTCGCTCCATCCCTTTTGCCCACAAATCAAATTGCTTCTATTTTTATCATCATCGTCCCAGCCGTGATACCATAGCCCCCAGCGATCATCCTTGAGTTTTGCCCTATGCACCTCTATCTGATGAAGCAATTCATCTAAATATTGGGTATCACCACTAAGCAAATACATTTCCCGCAAATAACAACCTACCATAAAAATCGTATCGTCCCACAACTCCTTAAATAGTTTTAAATGCGAGACGCCACCTTCATTCGTTTTAGGAATTTCCTTGTAATCCTCCCAAATTTTCTCGGCAGCTTTTTTGTATTTTTCCTCGCCTGTTATCCTTGCCAAAAAAGCCATTCCCAGACCCGAAGCAACCGCATTGGGTGTCCTGCCATTAGCCCTGTTGAGTTTTCTATCCATCGCCTTGCGAAGGTAAATTAAATATTCCTCCTTTTTGTCACCACTAGCCATTTCATACTGGACCTTGATGGTATTCAACAAAGCAGCATTTTGCCAAGTCCAATGATATTTTTCGGCGGGCAAAAATTCCGTTCGGGCATAATGATCCAAGGAGTCAACCCAAGTAGTCTGTTGTGCAAAAAGTGTTTGGGACATTGCCAAACAAAATAAAAACATACAGAACTTTAAAGTTGAATGAATCAAAATTTAAGTAGTTTTTGATGATAATGTCTTCCCTCACTTTCAACAATGACCGTATACAAACCTGCCTGCCACCTAGCAGTTGGAATCGTATGCAAAGCAGTCGGCGTAAAGTCAATTTGCTCAAAATAAACCTCTTTCCCAAGCGTGTTGACAACCCGAATATTGACAGACTCATTGGCAATAGAATGAAGATCGAGCCTAACGTAATCATTGCTAGGATTGGGATAAATACTAAAAGCAGATTCATCGAAATTTGTCAATTCTAGAATAGAAGTCATCGTATCAATGTCCGCTACCAAAACACTATCGCCACCCCAAGCATATTGCAAAGAACGATTGTCAATAATGATTTGTGTATGATACACCTCTTCCGAAGTTTCAGGATCATTGTACCAATACTCATTAAATTCAGATGCCGCAATGATGCTTTGAAAATTATCAAAACTCTCATACATCGACGAATCACCGACCATTATCACCCAAGTCTGTCCTTCATCAGTGTCGCATGCCCACCAAGTATTAACCATTTCCGTACAACTCCTTCTCACCCCCACATAATTTTCATCTTGGCGTCCCATCAACCAAGGACCATCCTCTACAATTTCATCATAAGCATCCTCCTGCCAGAACAAAGCGACATTTTTATCTGCAAACATATCACCAGCAAAAGCATCAATTGCGGATGGGATGGGTTCAGGGCGGTACATAATCAAAGCAAGGTTCCCATCTTGTTCTACCTGAGGCAAATGCGTATTTTCAATATTTCGATCACGATCTCCCCAATCCAATTTGACCTCTCCCGATTCGGTATAAACCGCCGTTGTTCCTACCGTTGCCGCAAAAGGCCACTGCTGAAACCCAATCTTGCCTTTCCACAATTCAGAAACCGACATCAAAGCGACCGAATTGTTTTTAAAAATATGTACATCGTGCCCCGTCAGTGTGCTACTATACGAAAGCACATTCAAAATCTCTGCTATCTCAGGCGCATCTTCAGGAGCCACAAAAGAAAGGGCTTGCAAAGGTCCCCAATCCTTATGATCCCAAAGGCCATAATCCGCCAATAAGGTAAAACTTTCCTCTACAATATCGGGATGTGCATAACCACCATTGGTCCAATTAAATAGAATCTGATCTATTGGATTTAAATTGCCGTGTATGTTCAAACCAACTTCCAAAGAATGCCCCACTTGTATTGTTGTATTCAACTGAGGCTTCCACGAATCAATCACATTATCAACAGGCAAAGTCGAAGTCGCCAAAAAAGCACCCGCATGACTTGCCCCAGTCGGCACCTCTCCCAATCCAGTCAACAAATAAATCAAACTATTGTGGTTTTGCCCATAAGCACTTCTATATTTTTCGGGATAATTCCGCCCAGCAGCAGGAAAATAAACCCCCAAATCCGTCGCAGGTTTCAAGAGGTCCTTCAATAACTTCTGTGCCACTTCCTTCGCCAAATCCTTCAAAGCAGGGTCTTCTACAAACTCATAAAGATTCAACAAACCACTCAAAGTATAAGGAGCATAGACCGAAGAGAAAAACTCATAAAACCCATAATTCAATTTCAACTGCAGATAATGCGTAAGCCTTGGATAGAGCGCATCATCGACCTCCCAGCCATAACGCTCGTGTAGCAACCACTCACTACTCATCCACATAATCATATGATTTTCCGTCCAATAATTGCGGGTCGTATCCCCAGGATTCAACCAAAAAGGCATCCCATCCAGCACAGGCAAAATATCCTCATCATACAGCCCATCCGAATAAAACAACACCCGAACCAACTCCACAATCTGAAAATCTGGATCATACTTAGTCGGCAAAACAGCCAACAATTCCTCCAAGTTTTCAGCATCCAAAGGCATACCACGATACGCCTGTAAAGTCCTTACATTTCCCGAATTATTTTCAAGAGCCACATCCACATACGCCATTTGTCGCTCAACATAAGCCTCATTATTCCCCCAAACCAACACAGCATTCAAACAGCCTAAAAAGAGGATTAGAGTCTTTTTTATATTTTTCATCTTCGCAATGTTTTTTCATAAAAAATACCAAGGAATCATTATTTCTCGACTCCTAAACTAGGAGGCTTGAAAATACAAAAAATTGCCACAAATTTTGTCAATCCATTTAAGTTTTTGGGCTTTTTTGTTTTTTGTACGGAATGCTTATAGCCTTGTCTGAAAGTGTGTCCCCGCTTTCGCCCATACATGGTATGTGGCTCTATCGGGCGTAGGTGGCATGTTTGGTCCTTCGTGGTTTCGTTTTTTTGCAAAAATAGGTGTAAATGCTTGTGTTTGGTAAATGAAGTATTTGCGAAGATTTATCCATTGTGTTTCATATGGAAAGTCTTAGAACCTGTCTGAAAACCTATTCTGAGTTTGAGACAGAAGTATTTTGTGCTAGAACAAGGCGCAAAAAACGGAGTTATGCAGTGCATAATGAGTATTTTTGTAACGAAGTGCTAGAGCAAAAGACGAAGTCTCAGACCAGTAAGAGGGTTTTCATACAGGTTCTTAAAAAAAACACTAACTTTGAAGCCAGAAGTAAATTGTTATATGAAACCCAAATTAACGATAGCAAGACTGAAGAAATCTGCAAAAGAATTTTGTGAAATTGAATCCACATACCGAAACAAAGATCTTTATGGAGTAACAGATGGTAAAGCTATAGGAACGTATATTGAGCATAAATTCCAAAAGTTGTAGATAAAGTAAATAAATGATTTGTTTTGAAACATATATCAGCGATTTAAACTTAGTATTCTTCCAAGAGAATAAAAAATTTCTCTTGGACTTTTCTAAAATTAACGGAATCATAAAAGAAGTTAGTGGAATCAATGATTTTTTTACCACTCAAGAACAAGGAACGGAATTATTCGAGAAAATAAAAGGACAAAGTTCTATTGTTGCAGAATCAAACAGAAGAGAATATGGGGATTTTCAAACCAATCAGTTATTGACTCAAAATGTTACGGAATATATTCTTGGAAAATCTGATGATTTTGAATTTGTTTTGGAGCCTACTTGTGGTAAAGGGAACTTTCTTCTTGCATCAATTAAAAAAATCAAAAATCTAAAAAAGGTTTTTGGATTAGAAATTTATCAACCATACGTTTGGGAAACTAAATTCAAAATTTTAGAATATTTTCTTTTAACAAAAAATAATTCAAAACCCGAAATAGATATAATTCATGCCAATGCTTTTGAGTTTTCTTATGAAGATTTAGCCAAATCCACGCAAGACTTAAAAACATTGGTGATTGGAAACCCTCCTTGGGTTACGAATTCTGAACTTGGCTCAATTGATTCAAAAAACCTTCCTAAAAAATCAAATTTTAAAAAACATAGTGGCTTGGAAGCCATAACAGGAAAAGGGAACTTTGATATTGGTGAGTATATTTCTTTAATGATGTTGAAATGTTTTGATAAACATAATGGAATATTTGCTTTTTTAATTAAAAACTCAGTTGTAAAAAATCTTATTCAAGACCAAGCACAAAATAAATTTAGGATTAGTCAATCGGAAAAATTAAATATTGATTCCAAAAAAGAATTCAATGTTTCTGTAAATGCTTGTTTGTTCCTAACTCAATTAAATAGTGAGCCAGAATTTACCTGTAAAGAATATGATTTCTATACTCGTAAAGTTATCACAACTTTTGGTTGGTACAAGGATAAATTTGTCAATTCGGTTCAAGATTACAATAAATCAAGTATCATAGATGGAAAGTCAATATTTA
>JAHDIA010000098.1:6932-12671 GCA_020631035.1 Chitinophagales bacterium
CATTGTGGACGGAAAGTCTGTATTTGTTTGGCGTTCAGGTGTAAAACACGATTGCTCAAAGATTATGGAACTTGACCAAGCGAATGGGCATTTCAAAAATGCTTTAGGCGAAGAAATTAATCTTGAAACTGATTTAGTTTATGGTTTATTAAAAAGTTCTGACTTAAAAGAATACAAAACCAACTCCTTTAGAAAGTCAACAATCATAACTCAAAGAAAAATAGGTCAAGAGACAGCTTATATAAAAGTTAAATTTCCGCTTACTTACAATTATTTGAATGCACACAAAGATTTTTTTAATAAGCGTAAATCTTCAATTTACAAAGGCAAGCCAGAATTTTCAATTTTTGGCATAGGTGAATATTCTTTCGCCGATTATAAAATAGCAATTTCAGGACTTTACAAGTCAACTCATTTTACATTGGTAAGCCCTTATAATGAAAAACCAATAATGCTTGATGATACCTGTTACTTTATAGGCTTTGATGATTTAAAAATGGCTGAAATTGCTCATTATTTAGTAAATTCTGAATTAGTTCAAAAATTCTTGAAGTCAATCATCTTTTCAGATTCTAAAAGGTCAATAAATAAAGATATATTAATGCGTATTGACTTTGGAAATGCTTTTGAAAATTTTTCAGGAAGCTAAAATTAAGATAAAAGGCTTAAATACAAAACATTGGAAAACATTCGGTGAGATGGTGAAAGATAAATTAGAAAAACAAATGACACTATTCTAAAATAGAATTACCGCTACATAGGAAACATATAATTTGAACAAGAAAAAGCTTGAGAGATTTTAAAATGAAAAGAAAAGACACTGAAAAACAAATCATAGAAGCATTTAGACTTCTTGATTTAGGAATTGATTCAACTCCAACCTATATTAGAAACCTTTGGAGTTTTCCATCTATGATAATTGAACTTTTTGAGAGAATTGAAACATTGAGCCATCCTGTAAGAAGAAAACAAGAAGCAATAAAAATCTGGGAGATTGGGGCTGAGACTGAATATTTTCTTCTTCAATCTTGTGAAAGGTTTAGAGATTTATATAAAGATCAAAGCAGAATTTCACCAAGAGAACGATTTTTTGAAAAGCTTAAAGATATCCAATTGGAAGAAGATTTATTTGATCATTACTCCTCTATTAAATCAATAATGGTCAACTTTCTAACAGATATTGATTCTAGTGATTTAGATAGTTTTGAGTTTGAATTTAGAGAAATCAAAATCGATCAAGGTTTAAAGACTAATCCGCCTATGACTCCTGCATTTGGCGAATCCTTAAAAGACTTGAAAAATATGGATGATCAAGTTGTTTGGTTTTTTATTCAACACCAACTTAATTTCCTTCAAAGACAAAAATTTGTTTCCTTTGAATTTTTAGGAGAATTGCAAGATACTTGGAAACCAAGGTTAAGTCGTAAATGATTTCAAAAAAACAGCTTGTAAATTAACCCCAATCAAATCCAAGTCTAAAGCTTCAGAATAAAAAAATGAAGGAAATACAGCATGAATACAAAGAAAAGTTTGCAAATTTTACTATTTGATTTTGGTCTTTCAAAAGACATACTTGCAGCAGCTTTGTCAATGGAGTTTGGCTTAATAAAGTTTGATTTTTTTAGATGTATAATAAAACATTTGCAAGTAGGGGATGAATTGAGTAGAGCAATGATGAATAAGTTAAACAAAGGTGAGCTACTTACAAATGAAATAATAGGAGAAATGCTGGAGAGGGAACTAAATGAATTTGAAGGCAAGGTTTTGTTAATAGATTATCCAAGAACATTGAGCCAGTTTTTAGAACTTAAAGGGACATTGGAACTAGCAAATTTTGAACTAGATAAAATCTGGTATTTTAAAATTGACAAGCCAAATGAGTTTTGGAAAAGAACTGTAGGTTTAGTAGATACAAAACAATACTTAAGCACTTTAGATGATGAAAAACCAAAAGACTATAAAGAAAAGTTTGAGGCAAAAAAAGAGAATATTCTAAGTATGCAAACAGTTGCTACTTTAGATTATTGGAAAGTGATTCCTATAGAATTTGATTCTGAATTAAACATAGATGAAATACAAACGAAAATAAAAGAAAATGCCTAAGAATTTACTAGTAATCATAATTTTAAGTGTGTCAATTTTGGGCTGTAAGAAAATTGATAAAACGATTCTCAATGCCGAAAAAATAGAAATAGTATTGATGCAAGACTCAATTAAGAAAATTGATTTGACTCCCTCAGAAATAAGTCAAGCAAAGGCAATATTGACTCGCAAAACCAAAAGATATAAAGGGATATACAAAAGAAACCCAGGAGATGTAAAGTTAAAGTTTATATTTGAAAATGGAGATTCCAATGCACTATTTTTGCACTCCAAATCAATATATGGTAAAAGTTCCACCAATCTGAGTTTAGATTTTTATCCAGATGGTGGATTGAGATCGTTTGTGTTTGAGAAAGATAAGGAGGACTTTAGAGCTTTTTTAAAAAACATTCTGTAGTTGCTTACTATAGTCGTGACAAGACCCAAGGAAGCCTCCGAATTTGTGAATATGGCTGTGGATTGCGATATTTACTAATAGTGAGTGGAGAAGAAAGAGGCAAAGTATGGTTTGATAAGAGAATAGATAGAAATGGCATTTCCCCCGTTGAGGGACGTTTGGATTTTCTTTGTCCTTCGTCGCTTTGTTTTTTCTGAAAATGTGTGATAAATGGTATAAATGCCGTACATTTGATATACGAATTATATACTAATATTGGTCTTTATAACCAAACAAAAGAGACCGTAAACAAATAGGATAATTATGGAGACGAAAATAACCCCTGTGGAGTCTTATCAAAGAAAATATTTAAAAAAGGATAGCAACTACAGGCAATGGGCAAGTTTAAGCGAATTTGCAAAAGAGCTGATTGATCAAACTATTGACTCTACAGAGGATCTGCTTAACTTTTTATACAAAAAAAACGAGTTGGATGTGGTAGTACGTGAACAAATGGCTACCTACTATCTAGAGACATCCAGATTTGTAAATGCCAGAGACGACGATCCTACTTCCAAACAGATCGCAGAAGAACTCCAGGCAAACAAAGATAAGACCACTGGAATTTTAATGAAAAAAATATTGAATTCTCCATTCTTGGGCGATTTACTAAAAACGAAGCCAGAATTGCGACAGATGATTCTAAATATCCAAAATAATCACAAGATATACACAGAAAAAAATGAATCAGTTATTGCTAGACTAAATGAATTGAAAAATCAGTATAAAAAAATAAACGCCCAACATAAAATTCTAGTTAATGGAGAAGAAATGATTTTGCACAAAGCTGGTCCTGCTGTAAAAGATGCTCCTAGATCGAAAAGAATAGAAACCGCACTTGCCGTAGAAGATTGTCATGAAAAACATAGCGAGACATTAGATGAAATATTTGATGAGATGGTGGAGAAAAGACATCTAAAAGCAACACAAGCTGGTTATCAAAATTTTGTGGACTATACCTGGACCGAATGGTCAAGAATTGATTATCGTCCCAAGGATTGTAGGAATGTATGCTCAGCAATTGAAACCCATTTTATACCCATATACAAAGAAGTATTTGAAAAACGGAAACAATTTCTTGGACTGAAAGAGGCTTTTTTATTTGATTTATATTCAGATTTAGGAAATGCTCCAGCTCCAGTATTTCCCAAAACCCAAGAAGAATTTTGTTCAAAACTAAAACAAGTTTTCAAGTCCATACATCCAGATTTCGCAGAGGCATTTGACTATTTGATTGAGAAAGACCGATTGGATTTTGAAGCTAGGTCAAACAAAGTGACGGCCATGTTTATGATGTATTTCCCAGAACAAAGATTGCCGTTTATATTCTATATGCCTGTGAATACAGTGTATGATGTACACGGTACCATTCATGAGGTAACACACGGAATACATTCTATGTACTACAATCAATATTCACTACTTGGACTTCAACATCCTGGAGCAGAAGTAGCCGAGCTATTTACCCTTTCTATGGAGTTAATCTCTTTGGATTATTGGGGTGTCTATTTTGAGGATCGGCAAAATTTAATCCGTGCCAAATTGAAGAAACTGGAAAACTGTCTGGGCTTATTAAGAATGGTAGGACTTTGGGATACATTCCAACAATGGGCCTATCTTCACCCAGATCATACGAGAAAAGAAAGAAATCTATATTGGGATGATTTGAGCAAACGTTACGATTTTGGAATTACTCCAATTAAGTCCATCCCTGCAGCGGAAAATACGGGTTGGCAGCGTCGCCCTTTGATTTATTCTCACCCCTTCTACATGATAGAATATGCGTTTGCCCAATTTGGTGCCTTTGAAATCTACCGACAATACCGAGAAAGTCCAACGCAAACAATGAACAACCTGATTGCAGCAATGAAATTAGGGAATACCCGTTCTATTCAGGAAACGTATCAAACAGCTGGGGTCCAATTTGATTTTTCAGACGCTACAGTAAAAACGAGTGCCAAATTTTTAAGTACTGAATACAATAGATTGTTTGAGCAGTTGGAGTTTTAACGAAAATCGTAGAAAGGAAGCCAAACTGGAACCAAAATAGCTTAAAACGCCTATACTCAATTTTGGATAAATGTTATTAAATTTGTGGGTAATGTTTTAGATAACATTTGAAAAGCGTCTATAAGCCGATTGAAAAGGTGTATATATAATTAAGTTATAGTCAATGAATATTAATATGAAACATTTTCTTTTTCTTATCCCAATAATTTTAGCGTGTTCAATTTCGCAGGTTGAAAATGGACCTGAAGATTTGAAATATTTCAATATTGATGGTAAGGTTAAATCTTTTTCTGAAATTAGAGTAAATCTAAGTTGTAGTAAGAAAGACAATTTCAATCTTTTCGATAAAGTAGTACAAGTTAACTATCACATTTTCAATTTCGATAGCAATGGAAAGTTAGAATCTATTGAAGATAAAAATCCAGCTCCATATTCTTTATCTGGGTCTAGCATTAAGATATTACGTCAAGAAGGCGAACTAAATGTGATTCAAAAAAGTGAGAAAGAAACATACATTCAGACATTCAAAATATCAAAAGACACATTATCGTACTTTAAATACAATAAAATTGATGACAATCATTTTGACTACCACAGTGAAAAATTCAAGCAAAAAAAATTAATTAGACATAAAGATCGTTATGTGCTAATTCAAGAAGACGAAGGGGAAAATGAGAATTACATATTTACATCAAATAAATACATAGTCGATTTTAACGAAAAAGGGCTGGAGAGCTTAATGTATAAAATAAGTGGGAATGACACAATTCCCTATTATGAAGTAAATTATCTTGAGTTTGATCTAAATGGTAACTGGTTACAAAGACAATTTAAATATCTCGAAGAAAAAAGTTATGATAAATGTTTTACTGAGTATCGAAGAATAGAATATTATAAGTAGAACAGGCTATAACAAGACCTGAAAAATCATATCTTGCTATCGCAAGAGACGATTTTTAGCTAACCGTTTAGGCACAAGTAAGAAAAAATGAAAATCATCATCTAAAAAATGGAGCTAATCGGAAGAATTGAAAGAAGAAAAGTTTACTATGTTCAAATTAGGAATAATTCGACATGGAAAAAGTCTATACCAAAAAGAGATTGGCTTGCATTTACAATTGCGGATAAAGAAGATGAAGAGTTAGTACCACCAATTGTTAAAAAAATCACAAAATGCAAATAAATCTAAT
>JAHDIA010000099.1:0-6390 GCA_020631035.1 Chitinophagales bacterium
AACCATTCTAATTCCCACAATTTCACACCTTCTAATGGCATATTGGTTATACGAGCTAAATTAAAGGCTTCGTTGTATTGTAACAATTTCCCCTCTGTATTAAACAAAATAATAAAAGTATAGGCATTGTCAAAAATAGATTTGAATTTTGCTTCACTTTCTTGCAATGCTATTTGGGCTTTTTGTCTTTCACTGATATCTCTTATCATTACTACAATAGGAGTAGATTGTCCTTTAAAGAGTTGATAAGCTGTTATCTCACAATACTTAACATTGCCTTTTACATCTTGTAAAAGCATTTCGTGTTGCACCTCCCCTTCTCGTTCTATAATGTCCAATTTCTCTTTAAAATAAGGCCCTGTTGGAACACCTTCTTCTTGAAAATCTGGCATAAACACCATAGGTGAATTGTCTAAAACAAATCGCTCTTCACATCCAAAAATCTTACACGCACTTGGATTACAAGAAAGTGTTTTCATATTGGGCGAGTCGAAAATAATAATGCCATCAAAACTATTTTCAAACAAAGAACGGTAACGATACTCACTATTAATGAGTCCTTCTTCTACTTTTTTCTGTTGGGTAATGTCCAAAATCGTTGCCAAAAAGAATTTCTTTCCATCTAAATCTTTAAGGACACTCACCCATATTCTCGCATTAAACAAACTACCATCTTTCTTTATATATCGCTTCTCCCAAACATCTTTTTGTCGTTGTTTTTTTATAATCGGATTCAACTTTTCCAAATTCAATTCTTGATCCTCTTTATAGGTCAACTTCAAAAAAGGCATTCCAATTAACTCGTCGATTTCATAGCCAAACATTTTGGAAAAGGTATCATTTACTTTTACAATCCCATTCTCCATAGTTGCCAAAGCAATTCCCAAAGCATTCGTTTCAAATACTTGTTGAAAACGTTGATTGCTTACTTCTAATTTTCGTTCTATCTTTATTTTAGTCGAAATATCTTTCAATATCACAACTGCTGGACTAGGCTGTTCCTTATAAAGGGAGTATGCTGTTACTTCAACAAAAATTTTCTCCCCTTCAGCATTTCTAAAATCAAACAGACCTTTTGTATGTCCTTTTTTCTTTAATTCACTTACTTTTTGGTACAACACTTGAGCACTATTTTGACCATTTCCCTGTGTTTCTGGTAAAAATTCCAAAATAGATATATTTTGCATCTCTTCACTCGTCAACTTAAACAACTCAAGTGCCTTTTTGTTAAAAGACAATGTTTTGTCTTTTTCAAAATCACGAATAACAATGGCATCCGAGCTATTTTCAAACAAGCTTCGATAGCGTTCTTCGCTTTCTTTTAGTGCTTTTTCTTTTTCTTTTTTGTATGTAATATCCTTGATGACACTTACTGCCAAATGATTAAGCGGCTCAGGCAATACTGTAGAGGTGATTTCTGTATCTATTAGTGTACCATCTCGATCTTGAAACTGCCATTCAATCGTTTTGCTCCCTTCTTGAAACAATTCCATCACATATTTCTGGGCTCCTTCTTCACTGAGCACACCAGTCGGTTGTATTTTTGGAGCCAAATCAATCGGTGGAAAAACCTGCATCAATTCTTCAACTGTCACCTTTTTAAAAATGCGGGCATTGGCATCAATCATTTCTCTTTTCATAGGATCAAAGATGACAATACCATCAAAAGCATTTTCAAAGAGCATACGATATTTTTGCTCTTTCTCTAGTAGTTGTTGCTCTGTTTCTTTTAGGATATGAATATTCACAAAACTTACCACTACTCCTACTGTTTCTTCTTGTTTATTGTGATAGGGCAGATTTTGCATCAGAAACCAGCTTCCATCATTGTGCTGCACTTCTTTAATGATAGCCCTCCCCTTTTCTAAAACGGTTTGACAGTCTTTTTGAAAATCATTGTATCTCAAGTTATTGGTAAAAAACCTTATTTTCCTCCCTAAATCAATGGTGTCTATATTGACAATGTTTTGTACCGCATTCGTAAACTTTCTAATCCTCAATTCCCCATCTAAAAAAATGGTTCCAATATCTGTACTATGCAACAAATGTTCAATATCAATATTGGCTTGCGACAAATCGTCAATGGTTTTCTGATACTCCGCATTGATGTTCTGCAATTCCTCATTTACAGACAAATATTCTTCATTGGCACTTTGCAACTCCTCATTAGAAGCCAATAAATTCTGATTGGATTCTTCTAACTCACGAATGGTTTGTTGAAGATTGGCTTCTGTCTTTTCCAACTGTTGTTGTAGAGTGAAATTGACTTTTTCAATAGAGTGTTCTACAATATTCTTATCTACTTGAACACCATTTTCAAAAACAATGGCATACAACTCATTTGCACTGCCATTTTCTGTAAAAACATCTATAGATAAGTTTAAATTTTTGATCTCATTACCATACTTCACATTTATATTTTCATAGCTTACCAAAGATTTGGTTTTCTCCATTTCCATCATCCCAGTTCTTATCAAAGGGATAAGCTCTTTAGGCAATAGTTCTGATAATTTGTGTATTTTGCTCAAGTTTTCAGGAAGGTCAATAAATGTCCTTGCATTTTGACTAATGTATTGCACCTGGTATTTACTGTCGACAATAACCAGTGCGGGAATGTATTTTTGATAAATAGTTTGTTGAAAACCACTATTATAGTTTTCCTTGGGCATATCAGTATTGGCTTTAGGGTTTACAGCCTGTAAAGTAATTGGCAATTCAACAGTTGGCAAATCTATATCTAATTGGGGAAATGCAGCTCTTTTATTGTGTTTTTGATAAATTTTATTTTTGTTGACAAGTACTTCAAAGTTTGAAAATAACTCCAAAATAGTTTCACTCTTTCCCAATAATAAAAAACCACTGGACTTCAAGGCAAAATCCAACTTGTTTAAAATTTTCTCTTGACTATCTTTATTTAGGTAAATTAAAAAATTTCTACAAGAAATCCAATCTATTTTTGCAAATGGTGGGTCTTTTAACAAATCATGAATGGCAAACAGAATTCTTTTTTTTAAATTCTTTTTAATTTGATACTTTCCATTCGCCAAAGGCACAAAAAAATTCTGTATTCGTGTTGTACCAATATCATTTAGATCCGCTGCTTTATAGACACCTTTCCTTGCTTTCTCAACAGCCTCCTCCTTTATATCTGTTGCAAAAATAGTAAAATCTATTTGACAATTGTGCCGCTTTTCATATTCAGCCAATAAAATAGCAATAGAATAGGCTTCTTCTCCAGAAGCACAGGCTGGCACCCATATACGTACTTCTTTATTATTTGTTAATAGTTTGGGGATGAGTATTCTTTGAATAGACTCAAAAACCTCCTTATCTCTAAAAAAAGAAGTTACATTGATGAGCATCTCATTGTACAAATTGTGAGGCTCCTCTTTGTTAGAGGCAATGTATTCTATATAATCTTGTACATTACTGAATTGTAAAACTTTCAAACGTTTTTCTATACGTCTTTTGACGGTAGATGCTTTGTATCTCTCAAAATCAACCCCCAAGCTGTCCTTAAGAATGGTCAAAATACGCTGAATCTCTTCTTTTTTAAATTGCATAGAATGCTGTTGTGTCAGAATGTAGGATAGAATTAACTGATATAATGACTATCTTTAATCAAAAAGCAAAGCTTGGCTTCCAAGCTTTAATTAATCTTTTTATCACTTAAAAACACTTGTAATTCAACAAAATGCGATCAATTTGATTTTTGGTTTCTCAACAGGTATAGTCATTACTTTCCAATTTACTCAAAAAACCTCACATTCAAACACCAATTCATATGAATTTTAAATAACATTAGTCTTTTAGGCAAAAAAAGACTAATAAGTTTAAACAAGATCCTTTACTCAAACGAAAAACCTCTTAAAAAATCTGACACTTCCATTTTTCGCTTCCCTGCCAATTGCAATTCTAATATATTCAAGAATCCATCTTGGGTAGCTACTTTCAAATAACTTTTATTGTCTGTTATGTATTTTCCTGCTTCAATATTGTGTTTTGCTAGCTCTTTTGTTGCTTTATATATTTTAAAACGGTATTCGTCCAGATTTGTATATGCCGCAGGATAAGGACTCAATCCTCTGACAAAATCATACACCTTATTAGTTGCTTGTGCCCAATTTATTTCGCAATCTTCTTTGTAAATTTTTGGGGCTGCTTTGTCTTCCTCCACAACTTTCTGCGGCACTTGTGGATAGTCTCCAGCCTCAATTGCCTGAACTGTTTTCAATACCAAGTGTGCCCCTTTTTCCATCAATACATCATGTAAATCTCCTGCACTCATTTCTTCCGTAATATCCACCTCTTCCTGAAAAATGATTTTCCCTGTATCTATTTGTTGTTCTATAAAAAAGGTTGTAATGCCCGACTTTTTTTCGCCATTAATAACCGCCCAGTTAATAGGAGCAGCTCCTCGATAATCGGGCAAAAGCGAAGCGTGCAAATTAATGGTGCCCTTGGGAGGCATATCAAACACAACAGCAGGCAACATTCTAAAAGCAACCACTACTTGCAAGTCAGCTCCCAAAGCAGCCAATTCCTTGTTAAATTTTTTAGATTTTAAATTCTTGGGTTGTAGTACTTTTAAATTTTTCGACAAGGCATATTTTTTAACTGCCGAAGCTTTCAACTTATTGCCTCTTCCTGCTGGCTTGTCTGTAGCAGTAATCACCCCAACCACATTGCAATTGTTTTCAACCAAAACCTCCAAAGTTCTCACTGCAAAATCGGGCGTACCCATAAATATTATTTTCATATTGAATTTAAAATTAAAGATTAAAAATTGAAGATTCAGCTATTAGAGTATATTTGGAATTTGTGCTTTGTGTTTCAAAATCCTGCTTTTGAATGCCAAATGATAAATCCAAACATACTCTTACTCAACAAGCAAATTGCAGCGTCGGATGAGCGGATGGATGCACCTTGGTACACAGCAAAAAACACGCGTTGGCTAACCAGACCATAACGCAGCCTAGAACCACAAATGTTGCACAATTATTGCAATTATTGCAATTAGGTTGAGTAGGTTGATTAGGTTCTTATTAATCTAGTTACTCAACCAACCACACAATCAACTAATTCCTAAACCGAATCCCAAAGTGTGTATAAATTGGTCGTTCAATGCCTTCGCTATCTGCGGGCCAAGTAATGATTCCTTTGTTTTTGACATACATACAGGACGAACCTCCTTGATCACATGCCATTGCCTGAGTAGCTCCCAGTCGCTTCAATACATCCGCTGCCTCTTCATAAGTTAATCCCAAACTATGTTCGGGACGTTTGCCATCGACTATCATTAAATACAACTTACTACCTTCTTCATTTATTCCCATAATGGTTCGTGCATAAGGTCGTCTTCGATTGGGCAAAATCTCACCATCGACCAATATGTCAATTCTTCCCCAAATGGTATTAAATTTATCTTCTGTTAAAGTTGTATCAACTATAGACGCTTTAAAGTATTTTGCTTTATTTGATTTGTCAAATCCCATAAAAGGTCGATCCTTACTATCTTCCATCTTAATGGCTTTGCCATTGACCACCCAATTGCCAATCCACTCTCCAAAACCCGATTTGGGCAACATAGAGTTCCCCGCTTCTCCATTAATTGCCAAAAAACAATCGTTGTCGTAGGCAAAGGTCGTGGTCAAATACTTTTCTTTTAATTCAGGGGTAATCTTTATTTGCAAACCTGGATACTCCAAATCGACCACTGCTACATAACCAACTGCATTGGGATCTTTTTTGCTAAAAATAAGCAAGTCCACCCCACTGTGCAATCCCTTTTCCCATATTTTCCAATCGGCCAATTCAATTCCTTCCAATCCACTTTGGTCGTACAATTTCTCTCGATCACTTCCAATATTTTTGCCAAGCTTTTCTCCTTCTTCTGCAAAAGCATTGAGGTACTTTTGGTTCATTGCATTGGTTTGTTGTTTTTGCACATACATTTTTCGGTCCACAATCACTGCCAATGTTCCTAAAAAAATCAAGAGTCCTAAGACCCACCCATTTTTCTTTTCAAATAAGCGAATGTAAAACAAACGCATTAGAAGCAAAAAAGCAATCCAAACAAGCAAACTGAACAAAAAAGAGGCTGGTAGTAATACATAAAATGGCAAATCCAACAGACGCCAGGTTAGCGAAAGCAAATTGTCTAAAAGTATGTTTACGGTATCTCCCATTGTTTTCGTTCTATTTGGCTGCAAATATCGTAAAAGTAGGAATGACTCTGGTAGATTCTTTTTTTTATTTTATGGGACGGAATGCTTGGGAGCTTCGTTTGCATGTCGTGCCCCCGCTTTCCGTTCCAAGCTTGTAGGGCTCATTCGCCCTACTAGGCTTTCCAATCGGGAGGGCTCTGTTTTCCCCGTTTGTGCTTTTTTT
>JAHDIA010000099.1:6400-12627 GCA_020631035.1 Chitinophagales bacterium
CCCGCTTTCCGTTCCAAGCTTGTGGGCGAATGCAATTCGCCCCTACAAGGCTTTCCACTGCAATCGGGCGTAGAGGGCTCTATTTTCTCCCCTTGCCCTTCGCTTTTTTTGTGCTTCGTCTTTTTTATATTTGTTTTAATACACTATAAATTAAATAAATTGATATTTTGAGTGAGTGATAAGTTTTGTTCTATACAAAGAACGCACGGAGCCTGATCCCGACAGTCGGGACCATAGGCGAGTACGAGATGTAGTATAGGGCAAAAAGACACGTTCAAAATATTGAGAAATTTATTTTACAGTGTATTTGATCCCATCGAACAAGTCTTTTGAGTATTTTTGCGTTTACATAACAGTATTATGGAAACAAATAGAGTCATAGACTTAAACAATGTGTCGGTATATCAAAATGACAAGCTGATTTTGAATGGGGTCAATCTCAAAATAGAAAAGGGGGAGTTTGTCTATTTGGTAGGTAAAACAGGAACGGGTAAATCAAGTTTACTCAAAACCTTATATGGCGATTTGCCTTTAAGACAAGGCATTGGCTATGTAGTGGGATTTGATCTTTCAAAAATCAATTGGAAAAATGTTCCCTTTCTAAGACGCAAACTCGGTATCATTTTCCAGGACTTTCAACTATTGAATGATAGAAATGTACGCAACAATTTGAAATTTGCTCTACAGGCAACAGGTTGGAAAGACAAAGCACAAATTCAAAAGAGGATTGATGTGGTACTCGAAAATGTAGGAATGATTCACAAAGCCAATGATATGCCCTATCATCTTTCAGGGGGAGAACAACAGCGCATTGCCATCGCCCGCTCACTCCTAAATGACCCACAGTTGATTTTAGCCGACGAGCCTACTGGAAACCTCGACCCCGAAACTTCTGAGGAAATCATCAGCTTGCTTCGAATGATTTGCTCCAAAACAGAAACAGCTGCTTTCATTGGAACCCACGACTACGACATCATCCGAAAATTCCACGGTCGAGTGGTCAAATGCGCCGATAGTCAAGTATTTAACTATTCAGATATCGACCATTAAATACTCTGTAATTTAAATAAATTGATGTTTTGGCTAATGAATTTTTGTTCTATACAAAGAACGCACGGAGCCTGATAGCCATAGCTATCACAGGCGAGTACGAGATGCAGTATAGTACGAAAAGGCATAGTCAAAATATTAAGAAATTTACTTTACAGAGTATTAAACAAATAAATTGTTAAAAATCATAGGCAAAAGCAACCCATCATTCAATAAATGGGTTATTAAAGCAAAAGCTGCCATCTAGTTTGCCCCAGATAGCAGCTTCGTTTTTAACAGATTTAATCACTATAGTATAAAGCATCCATTTGTCAGTCATTGAGGTAATTTCGACGGTGGGTGCTTTTTCAATTCAATTTTACTTGTTCGGCACTGACTTCCCATAGTTTTTGGGCAAGTGCCTTGTCATGAGAAATTGGAGAAGATTCAATTTGTTTGAACTTTATGTAATATCCTCCACTTTTCCCTTCCATTTCGGGAGAACTCGCCAAATAGATACTGGTCTGGGCACCTTTTTCAAGAGATCCTAAAAAAGGTTTTACAATCTTCCAGGCTACTGACATCCACCCATTGTTGTTCTTTACTCCAATATTGGAAGCAATTCTTCCTGGATGCAATGCATTGGCAGTGATTTTACTATCAACTAAACGGTCTGTCAATTCATAGGTAAATAAAATATTCGCCAACTTAGATTGGGCATATGCTGAATAGGAACTGTAACGCTGTTTATATCCCAAATCTTCAAAATTGATTTTTTTGCATCGCTCATACGCTTCAGACGATACATTGACGATTCTAGCAGATGGAGCTTTTTTTAAAGCGGGGAGTAAAAGATTGCTCAATAAAAAAGGAGCCAAATGATTGATTCCCCACTGTCGTTCAAAACCATCTTGGGTTTCGCCATACTCTATGTAAACAGCAGCAGCATTATTGACCAGCACATCCAGTTTGTCAAACTGAATGTAAAAGTCTCTTACCATTTGACGCACCTCTCGCAGTGATAGAAAATCAGCACAGAGCAAATACACTTTTGAATTGCCACTTGCTTCTTTAATTTCCTTTACAGCCTTTTCGCCTTTCACTGGATTGCGTGCATGTACAATCACCTTTGCTCCCAACTTTGCCAAACCCACACAAGTAGCCTTGCCAATGCCCGCAGTGGCACCAGTTACCAAACACAATTTGTCTTGCATAGCCGAAATTTAGTAAATCCAGACTATAATTGCAATACATTTACAGGATTGTCACACAAAATGGCTTTTTGTCCTCGCACAGCAATGGGTGCTTTGATGAGTTGTGGATTTCGTATCAAAATATTGAGCCAACCTTCGGCATTAAAATCTCGTCCTCTAATGTTTTCTTGGTAATAAGGATGTGCCCGATTCAGTAAATCTTTGGGTCGCAGATCCAATTGCTTTAACAAAGCACGCATCATAGAGGGAGACAATGGATTTTTGAAGTAATTGATTTCTTTGATATGTGGTGCATTGCCTTTTGCATAGGCGAGCACTTTTTTACCCACTGAGCTTTCGGGATCACAATAAATCATGATTTCATCTTGGTGTGTCTTTAGTGGCATAAGCAGCGTTTTAAAAGATTATCAAAAAAATACAATTCGTGTCTGCAATATCAAGTTGTCATGTTAAGAAGTATTTGTTTCATCATTATTTCTATTTTTAATATACGCTTATTTATTGAGAAAAACAATAATTTATTGTTGCAAATCAAAAAAAACAGAAACGACGAAGCACCACCCAAGCCAAAATACACCCGATTGCAGCGAATACCCCCGCACCCCCAATTTAATTGGGGGGAGGAGTAGTAGCGTAAAGCGGGGAGCCCACATGCAAACGAATGCCCCCAACGTTCTGTCCCAATCCATATAAAGAAATCAAAAAATTGGCGCAGCATTTGTAATGATGATATACAGATTATCCAAATTGGCTTATCCAAAAACGTGATTTTCTGGGCATTTTATCCACTATTCAAATGTATATTGGAATGCCTTTTGGATATTCGGTAAATTCGCTGTAATTTACTCAGGATTTGAGGGCATTCTTGTCTTCATCATTTGATATAGACCTAATCAATCATTAAGATAAACAGGAATACAATATGAGCAATGTATTAATAGAAGTCAAAAACCTACAAACTCATTTTAAAACTGAAGAGGGCTTGGTAAAAGCCGTTGACAATGTAAGCTTTAACCTACATAGAGGAGAAACCGTCGGAATTGTAGGGGAATCTGGTTCGGGTAAATCAGTTACCTCACTCTCGATTATGCGCCTCATTCCCAATCCTCCTGGTAAAATTGTAGGAGGTGAAATCAACTTTTACGACAAAGATGGCAGTGTGACCGATTTGGTCAAAGCCTCTGAATCTGATATGCGCCACTATCGAGGCAACGAAATCTCTATGATTTTTCAGGAGCCTATGACTTCGCTCAATCCTGTGTTTACCTGTGGCAATCAAGTCACAGAGGCCATTCGCCTCCACCAAAATGTAAGCAAATCGGAAGCCAAAAAGAGAACCATTGAACTGTTTGAAAAGGTCCAATTGCCTACACCAGAACGGATGTTCAAATCCTATCCGCACGAATTGTCGGGTGGGCAAAAACAAAGGGTGATGATTGCAATGGCGATGTCCTGTAACCCACAAGTACTCATTGCCGATGAACCGACGACCGCCCTAGATGTAACGGTACAAAAGACCATTTTGCAGTTGATGTCCGATTTGAAAGCAGAAATCGACGCCACCATTATGTTCATTACCCACGATTTGGGGGTTATAGCCGAAATAGCCGATAAGGTAATTGTAATGTACAAAGGAAAAATTGTAGAACAAGGCAATGTATATGATATTTTCTCCAACCCACAACACCCTTATACCAAAGGTCTCTTGGCATGTCGTCCACCACTCGACAAGCGTTTGAGCAAACTGCCAACGGTTTCTGATTTTATGCACGTTGACGAAAATGGAAAAATGACCGAGTTGGCAAGTTCAGTAGACGAAATGATCGCCTCTGTGGAAATCACCTCTGAAGCCCACGCCAATCGCTTCAAAGAATTATCGAAAAAAGAACCCGTATTAACCGTTCGCAATCTCAAAACCTATTATCCCTCTGGTCGAAACTTCTTTGGCAAGGTCACCAGCTATGTCAAAGCCGTTGATGATGTAAGCTTTGACGTCTATCCTGGTGAAACAATGGGCTTGGTTGGAGAGTCTGGTTGCGGTAAAACCACCTTGGGGCGTACCCTTTTGCGCCTCGCCCCTGCCTGGGATGGCGAAGTAATCTACAAAGGCAAAAAAATATTGGAATTGAGCAAGCCCGAAATGAAGGAGCTTAAAAAAGAAATGCAAATCATTTTTCAAGATCCCTATTCTTCGCTCAATCCTCGTTTGACCATTGGCAATGCCATTATGGAACCAATGCAGGTACATGGCATCCTCGCCAATGACCAAGAAAGAAAAGACAAAGTAATTGAACTGCTCGAAACAGTCAGTTTGCTACCTCATCACTTCAATCGCTACCCTCACGAATTTTCGGGTGGACAAAGACAGCGTATTTGTATTGCTCGTGCTTTGGCACTCAATCCCAAATTCATTATTTGTGATGAGTCGGTCTCGGCACTGGATGTATCGGTTCAGGCTCAGGTATTGAACTTATTGATTGAACTTAGAGAAAAATTTGACTTGACTTACATCTTTATCTCTCACGATTTATCAGTCGTTAAATTTATGTCAGACCGTATGATTGTGATGAACAAAGGAAAAATTGAACAAATGGGGGCTGCCGATGAAATTTATGCAAAACCAGCCACCAATTATACTGCCGAATTGATTTCTGCTATTCCCAAAGGTTTGGTTTCTGACATCAAAACCCGTACTGGCAATTAACAGTAATCCCAAGAGACTCTTAGTTGATGAGCGAAAAAAAGCATCTCAACATCACTGAGCAGCACATTGCTGTTCAGCGTACTGCAAGATATTTTACTTATGGCGAATTGAGTGAGCAAACCAAATATATTTGGTTTGCCCTTCACGGTTATGCAATGCTCGCAAGTAGTCTAATCAAACGTATGCAAGTCCTCAATCCCAAGGAACATTTTGTTGTTGCTCCCGAAGGCTTGTCTCGTTTTTATTGGAATGGATTTGGAGGCAAACCCGTCGCTTCTTGGATGACCTCCGAAGACCGACTCAACGAAATCAAGGACTACATTGCCTACTTAAATCAATTGTACCAACACATCATCCCACAAGTTCCCGCCTCCACATTTAAGATAAATGCATTGGGATTTTCTCAGGGAACAGCTACAGCCGCTCGTTGGTTGGCAAGCGATCAATGCCACATAGATCATATGATTTTTTGGGCGGGTCCACTCCCACACGATGTTGATTGGGACAAATCATTAGCCATTTTCAATGCGGCAAAGGTGATGTTTGTTTTGGGTACACAAGATCAATTCATTAAAGAAGAACATTGGCTAGATCACCAAGAAAAAATGAACAAATTGGGCTTGAGTTATGAGACAATGACTTTTGAGGGCAAGCACGAACTGGATGGTCCAACTTTGTTAAAAGTAGTTGATTGGTGCAATGGTCAGTAGATATTTTTTTGCATTTTTTTTTAAATTAGCCCCTCAATCAAAAAACTTGTTTATGCGCTTTCTCATAAGTTGTCTATTTACACTCTTACTCTTTGCTGCTTGTCAATCCAATCAAAAACAAGCCACTACTAGCGACACACCTGTTGCTCAAAATACCAAACCAACAACGACCCAAGAAGCACCTCAGCAAAATTCCAAATATCCACACATTCCTGTGGCAGAAAAAGGCATTACTGTGGTCAGCCCTGACGGTTGGGAAGCCAAAACAATGGAGTTTCACCAAGGCTATTGTGAGAAGATGCTTGCCAAATTGGGCGAAACCTACGACGCCTCTAAATTTTGCGAATGCTTCTTATCTAAAATACAATATTATTACGAACCCATTTACTTCAAGGAAGCCTATGAAGATCAAGCCAAATGGAATCAAGAATGTTTGGCAGAAGCAGAAAAGTAATTTTAGCAATGCTGAAACAATAAGAACCTGTTAATTGCAATATAAACTGGACTGGATACGCCTCAGACTTTGATGGCAATTCTAAATGGGTAGATGCCAAAATGCATTGTGCTTTC
>JAHDIA010000100.1:0-2880 GCA_020631035.1 Chitinophagales bacterium
TAGGACGAAAAGATGCACACAAAATGTATAGAAATTTAATTTACACAGTATTTAAGGTGTAGAACAAAAAGTGCCAACAACTTAAATAAAGGCATATAAGTAGATAAATCTAAGGACTTAACTATCTTTAACAATGTAAACTCAACACTTGTGTTAATTTTGTGCGCATTTGATTAGAAACATTCAAAAAATAACTAAATCCACAATTTATGGAATATCGAAATCTGGGGAAATCAGGTTTACAAGTAAGTGCCTTATCTTTTGGATCATGGCTGACTTTTGGAAAGCAAATAACGGATAAGATTGCCGAAAAACTAATGGTATTGGCATACGACAATGGTGTCAATTTTTTTGACAATGCCGAAATTTATGCCAGGGGAGAGTCCGAAAAGGTAATGGGCAAAATACTAAAAAGGGTCAAATGGGACCGTTCGAGTTATTGTGTATCTAGCAAGGCTTATTTTGGTCGGGGAGATCGTCGACCCAATATGACAGGCTTGAGTAGAAAACACTTGGTCGAAGCTTGCAACGAAGCATTGCAACGATTTCAACTGGATTATCTCGATTTGTTCTTCTGCCACCGTCCCGATAAAAAAACACCTATAGAAGAAACGGTTTGGACAATGAATGCGCTCATTCAACAAGGTAAGATTTTGTATTGGGGCACCTCCGAATGGTCGGCACAAGAATTGACAGAAGCTCATTTGTTTGCCCAAAAGAATAGCCTTATTGGTCCTACAATGGAACAACCACAATACAATATGTTCCATCGTGAAAGATTTGAGGTGGAATATGCTCAATTGTACAAGAACTTTGGTTTGGGAACCACCATTTGGTCACCGCTGGCTTCAGGTTTGTTAACTGGTAAATACAATGAGGGAATGCCCAAAGGCAAAACCCGCTTGACAATGGATGGTATGGAATGGCTCAAAGAAAGAACATTGGTAGAAGACCGCATCAAAAAGGTCAAAAAACTAACAGCTGTAGCAGAAAAAATAGGAGTCAGTATGCCACAATTGGCATTGCTATGGTGTCTGAAAAACCCCAATGTAAGTACAGTGATTATGGGAGCTAGTAAACTAAAACACCTAAAAGACAATCTGGATACCTTAAAAGTACAGGAGCAATATACAACAGAAGTAGCAGAAAAAATTGAAGCGATTTTGGAGAATAAGCCTGTGGCACCGCCTTGGTAGAGTCTCAAGACGCCAATTAAAAGAGGAAAACCGTCAAGACCTAGCTTGCTAGGTCTTGTTTTTTTACCATTACTTATTATTAGTGATGGTGATCACCATGAAGACGCTCTTCTTCTGCAATTTCATCAGGTGTCTTATGAAAATAGTCTAAGCGTTTACGTGGAGAAATTACCCGACCAAAAGCAATTAAATAAGCAATAACCAAAGCACTCAAAATAGCTATGAAAAATATAAACATTTTCTTTGTTTTTCTAAGCAATGTTGAAGTATAAAACAAATAGCTTATAACTTCAGCATTACTACAATTTAAAATCGGCTGCAAAATTAATGCTTTTCAGGCACATAAGAAACAAATCTATCAGGTTCTTTGTAAATTAAACCACAAGCTATGCCCCTAAACAATATTTTGTACCTTGATGTCCAGTCTCAAATAGGGTTTTGGCAAATAAAAGAATCTGTTGAACAACTCAAACAGCAGTGTGTCATTAAGCCAGATTTGTTAACTTTGTTGCCCAATATGGTCGAACAAAGACAAAAAGAGCTGTTGGCTGTACGCTGTCTTTTGTTGACAATGACCCAAAACCCCAATCTATATATACAATACGACGATTGTAGAAATCCGTTTTTGAGCGATGAATACCAAACAATTGCCATAACCCACGCTCAAAATAGGGTAGGACTCTTTTTAAGTAAACAAAACAAGCAGGCATTGGGTTTGGATTTAGAGTATGTTTCTGAGCGAATAAGCCGATTGCAACAGAAATTTATGAATGAACAGGAATTGGCATTTGTTCAAAATGATTTGGTCAAAGCCACCCTTATTTGGAGTGCCAAGGAAACATTGTATAAATTGTATGGCAAAAAAGGCTTGGATTTTAGAAACAATATGCAAATTGATCACTTTGTACTGTCAAAAAAAGGTCATTTTATGGGGACAATTAAAAACGAAATTTTGCATCAAAGCTTTAAAATACGATATTTGGTTGAGAAGGAACGGGTTTTGACCTATTGCCAAGATGCATTGAATTGGAGGGAGGAATATGATTGAATCTTATCATACCATCAAGGGCAAAGCTTTTGGCGAATATCGAGAAAAGGGAAGTAAATTCTTTGCTTATGCCCATCACATAGAATCCGAAGAAGAGATAAAAGAATGGAATGCCTTTTACCGCAAAGAACACCCAAAGGCGAGACATTGGTGTTATGCCTACCGTTTAGACCTTGAAGGCAAAATGTTTAGAGCCAATGATGATGGAGAGCCATCGGGTACAGCAGGTAAACCCATATTGGGGCAAATAGACTCCAAATCATTGACCAAAGTATTGGTCTTGGTGGTGCGTTATTTTGGTGGAAAAAAATTAGGTGCATCGGGATTAATCAATGCCTATAGAACCTCCGCAGCGAATAGTTTAAAAGAAGCCAAAATTATAGAGATAAAAATTCGTTCCTATTATGAGGTGGCGTTTGCCTACGAGCGAATGAATGATTTGATGCGGATGTTGAAGCACGATGAACTGAAAATTATTGAACAATCGTATGATCAACAATGCAAATTAAAATTCAGTATCCCAATAGCAGAACAAGACAAGGTGTTACAATCCATTGGTAAATTGTACGACATCGAAACCAAACATTTGTACACCACGTAGGGGCAGACCTATGTGTCTGCCCAATGTAGGGGCAT
>JAHDIA010000100.1:2980-12625 GCA_020631035.1 Chitinophagales bacterium
CCCTTGTGGGTGCCCAATGTAGGGGCATCCCTTGTGGGTGCCCAATGTAGGGGCATCCCTTGTGGGTGCCCAATGTAGGGGCAGACCTATGTGTCTGCCCAAAAACCCAACACCATATTCCATTTGTATGAAAAAACTAAACCCAATAATCGCATTTATAATTTGTTTGTTGATAGGTAATACACTACAAGCACAAAAAAATTACCCAGCCAACACATCCACACAACAAGAACGCCAAGCCATTTGGTACACCAAAGATTTTAAAGGGGTGAAATTGCCCATAGAAGATAAAAACGCCATACAAGATTTTGTGGGAAATCACCTCAAAGTACCAGTGATATGGGAAAATACCACCAACAGTCCAATGGGGAAGCACTACAGTTTTCAGCAAATTGTACAGGGATTTAGAGTGTTTGGAAGCCAAGCAAAAATTAATTTGCGTCAAGATGGAAGCATTTTTTCATTAACAGCCAGTATTGCCGATTTTGAGCAATATCCCATCATCGAATCGCAGAAAAATCTAGAACCTTTACAATACCTAGAAACCGATAAGGCAGACCAAATTGCTGAAACATATTTTAAAAACAACCCAGACCATATTCCCATCAAAACTTGGGAATTTGTATGGAAAATCGACAAAACAAAACAAAACCGCCAATTGGTACTAATGGTTCTAGTCGAAAACCAACAAAGCAATCTACACTATTCCATTTTGCTCAACGAAAAAGGGCAAACCATCTATCAAGAAGACAGACAGGCTTACCACCACCATTCCAAATGTAGTCATAGCCCATCTGATACCACTGCCAATGCCTTGGTCTACTGGCCTGACCCACTTTCAACAGCCGAAGAAATTTATGATGAAAATGGACCCTATGCAGATTTCGACGATCAAACCAATAGCGAATTGGATGCTGAGCGTATTCCAGTTGAACTTCAATTAACCTATGAAAATGGAAAATATCTTTTAAAAAATAGCACCGTTCACATAGTAGACAAGGTCGCACCCTTTGTTCCAGTAGCCGAATCAAGTACCCCCAATTTTTTATTTGATCGTTCACAGTCGGGTTTTGAAGATGTCAACGCCTTTTTTCATTTAACCGAATTTCAAGCATACATTGAGTCCTTGGGCTACGATTTGGGTAAAAACGAGATGCTAGAAGTGGACACCCACGGAACCACAGACGACAACTCCTTTTTTAGATACGACGACCAATTGATTGTTTTTGGGGAAGGGGGGGTAGACGATGCCGAAGATATGGATGTCATCATTCATGAATATACCCACGGTTTGTCCAATATGGCAGCCCCAGCCAGCAATTATGGTGGTGCCTCCTTTGAACGCAGAGCCTTAGACGAAGCTCTAGGAGATTACCTAGCAAGCTCTTACAGTCGAGATTTGACCGAATACAATTGGCAAAATATGTTTAGTTGGGATGGCCACAACGAATATTGGCAAGGACGTAGCGTATTCAATACCAAACGCTATCCCGATGATGTCAACAGCAGCAGTATTTTCTTTACTTCCGAAATTTTTTCAAGTGCTTTGATGAAACTTTGGGAGGTCTTAGGACGTGAATGTGCCGATAAAATTGTCTTTCAATCAATGTATCTCAATACCCGCCAAACCGATTATTACGAAGCAGCCGCCAACATCATCAATCTAATTAACGAAAATGATTGTTCCAAAGATTTACTTGATGACGCCTACGAGGTATTGTTCAATAAAGGAGTGGTCAATCTTGAGTTTTCAGTAAGCGTCATACCTGAAATCGATGCCTGCTATCAAGATACCCTTCAGTTAGAGGCAATTGCCCCCCAATGGTTGCCCCATTTTGAAGTCAGTTGGGAAGGAGCCAATTTCATCGCCAATGAAAATACACTCAATCCAAGCATCATTGCTAACAACAGCGGCAAATACATTGTCAAGGTCTACGATTCAGTGGCAGAAGTCGAATACACTGATACCCTTTCAATTAATGTGGCTTATTGTGAAGGAACATTGACACAAGAAGTCAACTTATTCAATGCGCCCCAGTTTTTGACAGGTGAAGCCGATCCTTTATTGGTTTTCTCCGACGAAGTCACCAATGTAGCTGTAACTGTTTTCGATCTCAAAGGAAGAATATTGTTTGTAAATAACAGTCTAGATGTTCCCCTACTAAGTTTTGCTAGGGAAGAATTTAGCACAGGTATGTACATCATCAAAGTCATAGCCACCACCACCAGTGGAACGCAAATCGAAAACGAATTCAAAATTGTCAAAGCTAGATGAATTGCCCTTTGGGCGGTTTATCAGTCCATTGTCGATGGTTTCTTTTGCAATTCGTACTTAAAAACGTAATCACTTTTAAGTAAAAATGATTTAAAACTATGGACAATGGACTAATTATTTTTTTGTGCAACGCCACTATTTCTAGGCTACGTGTACTCAGGTTAGCCAGCGCATGTTTCATACTGCGCACCAAAGTTCAACCACCCGCTCATCCGACGCTTCAAAAATTTATTAAATTTGTCATTTAATTCATCAAATATTGTGCATTTTGAAAAGAACCATACCAGATTCAGAACTCATACTCAATGCAGATGGAAGCATTTACCATCTCAATTTGCTACCACACCAATTGGCAGAGACCATTATCACTGTTGGAGATCCCGAAAGAGTCAAAATGATTACATCCTATTTTGACAAGATAGAACATCAAGTTGCCAAGAGAGAGTTTTTGACCCATACGGGAATCTATAAAGGGAAAAGATTGAGTGTCATCTCTACAGGCATTGGTACAGACAATATCGACATTGTATTCAACGAACTAGATGCTTTGGTCAATGTTGATTTTGAGACCAGACAAGCGAAGGAGGACCTACAAACACTCCAATTTATTCGTTTGGGAACAACAGGTGGATTACAAGAGGATTTAGCAGTAGATACAGTCATTGCTTCTAAATTTGCAGTAGGTATGGATGCTTTGTTGCATTATTACAATGATTACAAACTGGGGGAACAAGAAGAAAAAATAAAAAAAGAACTCGAAAAACTAACCCAAATTGCTCCTTATGTCGTAAAAGGAGAGGAGAACTTATTAAATAAATTAGCCATAGGTTTAGAGCAAGGTATTACAGTTACTTGTCCAGGCTTTTATGGCCCCCAAAATAGAAGCATTCGATTACAGCCTAAAAATGCTGCTTTTTTGGAAAACATTCATCAATTAAAATGGGACAATTTGAGATTTACCAATTTTGAGATGGAAACAGCAGGCATATATGGAATGTCCAAATTATTGGGACATCAAGCCATATCTATTAGTGTGATATTGGCCAATAGAATTAAAAATACTTTTAGCAAAGACCCTCAATTAGCAGTCAAGAAAATGATTGAAAATATGTTAGATAAATTGGTGAATTTGTAAGTAGGTAAGAAAGAAAAATAAAAAAGAGTATTCGGTAAAAGATAGTTATGTTAGTTGTTCCCAGCAATTACCAAAGTAGCACTACCCCGTTTGCTACTCTTACCATCAATTCCGAATACTCAATAATTATAATTTTTTATGTGTGTAAAAACACATCTTCTTTATTCAACAATACAAATCTGCTTAGTTTGATTGTAAATTAAAAAACTTTTTTTATAGAAAAGTTAGTAGTTGGATAGGGTTATATGTAATAGGTGCCTTGTCATAAGGTGAAAAATTAACATAAAGTATGGTGTTGTGTTGAGTTGTTTTGTACAATAAGTAGCTAAAACATGCTTTAGTATAGTATATGCTAAATGCATATTATTTAGTAATCTGAACTTATATTGATGTTTTTTGTTATGGTAAAAATTATGATATTCTTGGAGATAAAGTGACATTTCACTTTTTTTTTACAAAATATATAGAAAGCAATTGAAATAAAAGGAGAGTTTTTTATTACTTTACACAGCTTTTGAATATGTATCTTTGTAAGATATTTTGTATATTTATAGGTGATATCTATTTTTATGTAAAGCAACTTGTTACTGCACTATCGATACAATATATATTTAGCAAAAGAATTGAAATTAACTAGAAATTAACTATAGGATGTTAACTACTAACAACAACATTGTTTAGTATTTAATTTATTAGGGGCATAACATGAAACAATCAGAATTTTTATTTTACCTAATCAAAAAGATGAATCCTTCTGAGAAAGGATACTTCAAAAGAATAGGAAACATTCATTCAAAGAATCAAACCAATTATATAAGATTATTTGATGCCATTGATAGGCAAGAAAGCTATGATGAAAAGGCTTTAAAAGAGGAGTTTGCTAATGAGGCTTTTACCAAGCAATTTTCTGTAGCTAAAAATTATCTATATAAACTGATTTTGAAAAGTCTGGAAGCTTATCATTCAGATACGGAATCAGAAATAAACAGCTTGATTAATCAAGCCAATATTCTCAACCGAAAGGCACTTTTTCTACAATCACAAAAGTTACTTAAAAAAGCCAAAAACCTGGCCTATAAGCACGAGCAATTACAGTATGTAATCCCTATCAATCGTTGCTTAGAAACAGTATACATTCAAATTTGTAAACTGGAAGAAATAGAGGAACTCTTCGATCAGCTTATTAAAGAAGAGTTTGTCATCTATAAAAAATTGCACAACGAAGGTGATTACAGAAGAAAGACGTCCAAAGCCTATTTCTTACATATGAAAGTAGGTTATGCAGCAGGCAATCCAACATATATGAAGATGCTGGAAGATTTGCGGGCTGATTTAATGGATGAAGAAGATTGTTTGACCATCAAATCTCAGTTTGATTTTAACCGTTTCTACTTCTTGTATTATTCAATGTTGCTAGAACCAAGGCAAGCGGTCATACATACCAACAATATGTTGGCTCTTATAGAAGAGTATCCTGATATTGCCTTTAAAGGGTATCGTCGATATGTTGACATCATTTACAACCACTTGATTTCTTGTTTGAACATCAAAGATGTCCAAGAATGTGAACGTTGGGTGGCGAAACTAAAAGAGATTGAAAAAGAGGTCAGTGAACCATTGCTCAGCATGAGAATATTCACTTATGTACAATCAGTTCAATTTATGATGGCAACTACACTTGATAAAGTAGAAGAGGGAGACAGCTACTTAAAAGATTTTGAAAAAGGCATAGTTGAATATGAATCACATATTTCTTATCAACATAAACCACCGCTTTTCTTCTTAGCATCTTATGTACATTTAATAGAAAACAATAAGCAAAAAGCACTGCTCTGGCTCGAAAAAGCACTTGATGTTGCAGACTTCAACTTTAGAGAAGACATCATCAGTTGGGTGAGAATACAAGAACTCATCATCCATTTTGAAATGGGCAATATGCTCTTGTTAGAATCCAAAGTACGTTCAGCTTATAGATACCTTAATAAGAAAGAACGCATTCACGAGGTAGAAAGATTGTTTATGCGATTCTTTAGAAAATTGAGCAATGGCGTTTCCAGTGGAGACCTTAACAAAATGTTGCTACGATTGGAAGAGGATACAAGGCGAACAATAGATGAAAATGAAGCAGAAAGAAGCTATTTTGCTCACTTTGATATCATTGCTTGGTTGCGTAGTAAAATTGAACACAAAACCCTCAAGCAAGTACTTCTAGAAAGAAGATCGGATATAGAGGAAGAAGTTTGGAGTGCTTACTAATTTGATACATAAATGACTCATAAAACTCAACCAAAGCTACTGAGCATAGAGGAGGTCAACCCATATGCTCCAGAATTGTTTGCCATAGCAATGTCTTGGAAATACAAATTGTTTCTATTGACCAAATTGCCTATGGGGTTCATTGCTGGTTTACGGGTCGAAAAAGCTTCTGAAGAGGAATGCATTGTTTCTGTGCCGTATCGTTGGATGAATGCCAATCCTTTTAAGTCTATTTACTTTGCAGTACTTTGTATGGCAGCAGAATTGTCTACTGGACTCCCATCAAGAGCTTGTGTACACAATGCCAATCCAAGTGTCAGTATGTTGGTTACATCTATGAATGCCCAATTTACCAAAAAGGCAAAGGGACGCATTCGATTCGTCTGTAGCGATATGCAAAAAATCTTTCAAGCGGTTCAACAAACCAAACAAACAGGAGAATGGACACCCGCAACCGTCCAAACCATTGGTTACAATGAGGATGGACAAGAAATCGCCCGATTTAACTATGAATGGTCTTATCGAGCCAGATTGTCTTAAAAATACCTATCAGAAGCGTAGGATGAGCGGGTGGACGAACGCTTGTACGAAGGGCAAAGTATGCGCTGGTTAACCAGACCAAATGCAGCCATGAGCCAATGACTTTGCACTATAAAAATTATGAGTTGGCTAAGCGGCTTCTGTTCATTGTTGATTGAGTAATTGTGTAATTAAGTTGATTAGGTTAAGGTATGAACCCAATCAACCAATCACCCAAATCACCCAAATCACCCACCTAAATCAAGATAATCCACAATTCATAACCCACAATTCATAACTCACAGTTTTTTCCCGTACTTTTGCCCCCATGAATTTGCTGACAAACAAAACCGTACTCTTAACAGGGGGATCTCGTGGTATTGGGTATGCCATTGCTTGTAAATTGGCAGAAAATGGTGCCAATATCGCCTTTACCTATCGTTCGTCTGTAGAGCAAGCCAATGCACTCAAAGCACATTTGGAAGGGTTGGGCGTAAAAGCTGAAGCCTATCAATCGGATGCCAGTTCTTTTGAGGCGGCCGAACAACTGGTCAAAGAGGTTTTAGAGACATTTGGAAGTATTGATGTCTTAATCAACAATGCTGGCATAACGAGAGACAACTTAATGCTGCGTATGCAAGAAGCTGATTGGGATGTGGTCATCCAAAACAACCTTAAATCTGTTTTCAACCTAAGCAAACAAGTCCTTCGACCAATGATGAAACAACGCAAAGGCTCAATCATCAATATGAGTTCGATAGTGGGGATGATTGGACAAGCAGGACAAGCCAATTATGCAGCGTCTAAAGCAGGGATCATTGGATTTACCAAATCACTTGCCAAAGAAATGGGTTCTAGGAACATCCGTTGCAATGTCATTGCGCCAGGTTTTATCGAAACAGATATGACAGGCGAATTGGACGAAAAAACAAAAGAAAACTATTTGTCCAACATTCCGTTGAAAAGAATGGGGACAGGAGAAGATGTTGCCAATACAGCTCTTTTCTTAGCCTCTGACTTATCTGCTTATGTGTCAGGGCAAACAATCAGTGTTTGTGGGGCACTCAATTGTTAAAGTTTCTCAAAACACCCATTACTTTACAGCTTTTGTGAGTATAAAAGATAGTGAATAGTGAAAGACACATTTTGTTGAGATAGACCGCAGCACAAAGTAGCGGGAAACTTAACCAAAACAACAGCGATTTAGAACAAATACAATTAATGGATTCTACACTTACATTACAATATCCTACTTGGTTTCTCTTATTGTGCCTTGCACTAGGTATAGCTTATGCACTCATATTATACTTTAGAGATAGAACCTTTAAAGATGCGTCGCAAAACCAAAGGCGTTTCATTCCCTTGTTGGCATTTCTTCGTTTTTTGGGAGCTACTAGTATCGCTATGTTGCTTTTGGGACCATTGCTCAAAAAAAAGGAGGAACAGGTACAAAATCCCTATGTGGTCATTGCACAAGACAATTCTGAATCCATCGCAAAGTCTTTTAAGGGGGAAGATTCCCTCAATTACCAAAATGGGATTCAACAACTCATCGACCAGATGGGGGAAGACATAGAAGTCAAGCGTTATACATTCGATGACCAATTGAAAGACGAAACCGAACTCGATTATTCTGGTAAGGTGACCAATCTCTCTGCCACTTTTGAGGACATATACAATCGCTTCAATTACCAAAATGTTGGTGCCATTGTACTGGCAACCGATGGTATTTACAATGAAGGGAGCAATCCAGCCTATAGCAATATCAAAATGGATGTCCCAGTTTATGCTGTTGCTCTAGGAGACACGACACCCGCTAGAGACCTTAAAATTGACAAGGTACTCCACAATTCCATTGCTTATAGAGGAGACAAATTTACGATAAGAGTAGACCTTTCTGCCTACAATGCCAAAGGCAGCAGTACGGTTCTCAATGTGTACAGTGGAAAGGGAACAAGCAATAAAGTTTACACCAAAAAGATAAAGATAAATGACAATCGCTTCTTTGTTTCGGAAGATGTGATTTTGGAGGCAGGAGAAAAAGGGATACGACAATTTACCATTTCTGCCTCAACAATAGGCGAAGAAATCAGCACGGCCAACAATTACCAAAAAATATATGTGGAGGTATTGGAAGGTAAGCAAAAAATACTGTTATTAGCGAACAGTGCCCACCCTGATTTATCAGCACTCAAACAAAGCATTGAACACAACAAAAACTACGAGGCAAAAATCCAATATATGGATAAGTTTGATGGCAACATCACTGAACAAAACCTCGTCATTTTGCACGGTTTGCCCTCCTCCAAACACAGTGTGAAAAGTCTGGCAGAAAAGCTCAAAACCCGAAACGTTCCAGCCTGGTATATTGTGACAACTCAAACAGATGTCAATGCTTTGGCACAAGTTCAGGACATTGTCAAGATAACAGCTGCGACCAATAGTACCAATGATGTACAGGCTTTGTCAGAGAGTTCGTTTAACCTCTTCACCTTCGATGGAAACTATTCTGAGAAGATAGAAGACTTCCCACCGCTCAAAACTTTGTATGGTGAATACCAAGCTTCTCCAACCGCACAAGTATTTCTCAAACAAAAAATTGGTTCGGTAGAAACAGAATATCCATTGATGGCACTTCAACAATCTACCAATTACAAAACGGCTGTACTGTGTGGAGAAGGCATTTGGCGTTGGAGAATGTTCGACTATGTCAAAAATGAATCTCACGAAACCGTCAACGAAATCATTTCCAAGGCGATTCAATACCTAGCCGTCAAAAACGACAAGCGACAGTTTAGAGTGAGTGTCCCTAAGAATTTGTTCAACGAAAACGAAAACATCACTTTTGATGCTGAATTGTACAATGATACTTATGAGCTTATCAACGAACCCGAAGCCAGTTTAATCGTAGTAGACGGAGAAGGCAAGGAATATCCTTTTACTTTTAACAAAACCAGCAATGCCTATACCCTCGATGCAGGCTTGATGCCTGTGGGAGATTACCGCTTTACAGGCAAAACGGTCTACAATGGAAAGGAGCTAAAATCCAATGGTAGTTTTACCATTCGGGAGTTACAACTCGAATCACTCCAAACCACCGCCGACCACAATATGCTCAAGGTCTTAACCGAAAATTATGGGGGAGAAATGGTGAATTTGGCAGGCATAGGTGCGCTGGCAGAAAAAATAAAAAGCAACAAAAGCTTGACACCCACCTTGTACACGACTTACAAAAGTGAACCCATTATTAACCTCAAATGGCTATTTTTTATTATTTTAGCTATGTTGAGTCTCGAATGGTTCATTCGCAAATACAATGGAGCATACTAGTATAGTGGTTCAAATCATAAATTCTTGACAGTTTAAAGCTCGTCTTTTCACTTGTTCTGCGTTAAAGAACCTCGACTTTAGCTAAGGCTAAAGTCGAGAACCTTTGCCTTAAACAAGCAAAAAATACTTT
>JAHDIA010000101.1 GCA_020631035.1 Chitinophagales bacterium
AATGTTAATGACATTCTTAGTAGGGTTGGGATACAAATATAACTCATTTTCACCAAACTTGCCATTAATACTTACTACCGAAGAGGCAAGGGTCATTACTCCTTTGGTGTCTACTGCTTGTAAACGGTAATAAGTTCTTTGCTTTGTGGCTGTTTTATCCAAATATTTGTAGCTCAAGCGGGTATTGCTATTGCCTGCGCCCTCCGTTTTGTGGATGGCTTCAAAGTCGTACCCATTGTAGGAACGTTCTAGGACAAAATACGCATTCTCTGTTTCGGTGGCGGTTTCCCATTTAAGTTGATTGCCTTGTGAGGTGGCATTGCCTTTAAAGGATAACAAATCAATTTCAACTGTACAACAACTCACAATTGAAGCATTGGCAATATAGACACTTTCTGGCTCACTAGGACGGCGAATTTCCACACAATAGCCATCCTCTTGATTAAGCCCCTCAAACGTAATGCTTCCCATTCCAGTCTCATCCAATGTAATAAACGTCCACCCTGTATCTTCACACTGTTTGTACTCATACATTGCCCCTCCACCATCTGTTTCTTGTGACAATAACAAAAACAAGGTATAATCACCTGTACATAACCCATCACAAATAACCTCTTCATAAACGCTTAAATCTTCAAGGGGACAAATCACATTCAGTTCTATCAGTCCACTTGCCCAGCCACCATAAGGACCTTCATAATCATATTGAAACAGTTTTACTCCACAATCATTCTCACTAGGAGTATAAGTCAGTGTACAATCATCATTCAAGACCAAATTTCCATCTATAGCTCCAACAGGATTCAATACATAACAATTGGGATTGATACAATAATCATTGGCAAATGGATCCAATATGTTTTCTACACCTGCATAAACAGTATAAAAATCATCAACGGCTTCTGGCTGGTAGTCTACACTAGAAATACCCTCCTTTACAAAACAGTTAACAGGCGTCCCATTCATGCTTTCTTGACAAACTGGATCATCATTGGCAAAAACAGTAAAATGGTAAGATGTACCCGACTGCATTGGTGTGGAGAGATAAGCACTGGATGTACTCATTGTCGTATCTCCTGTAACTTCATTAACAAAGGTATAAGTTGTGCTATCTGCCCCCTCAACCAATAAGCTAATTTGATATTCTACATTGCAAGGCTCAAAGGAACATTCGATGCCTGTCCATACTTCAAAATCATCGCAGCTTTTGGCTCCTATAGGCAAGCCCGTACAATTTGCCAATGTGGTCAAAAAATCAGCATAACTCAAAGTATCTGGCTTATTGACCAAAGAAATAAGTCCCCAATTCAAATAATTGTCTTGAGTGATATAGCCTGTCACCATTCCATCTGCATATTTCAATCCACCTGCTTCACAAATAACAGTAGAATAAGCTGCAGGATAGCCATAGTTATAGCCCATATCGTAATCCAAACTCAAAATAATTTCCTCTCCTTCTGGTGTTGGTGGATATTCTGAAATACAATTTGCCCCATTTCCATTGAGCAACCATATGGTAGAGTCGGTACTGATGTAAGGTGGATATTCATCACTTACCACAACTTCTCCACTAATGACTTCCGTGATCTCAAACAAACAAGCACCAGGGAAATAATAATTGTCTATGGGAAAATCTGTCAAACATTCATTGCTCATTCGACCTCTGACAACTAGGCTTTCAGTATTCGTCGTTCCACAAAAGGAAATATAAGTTGCACAAGAACACGCCCAGCTTGTTTCTGTTATAAATAGGCACAATGCCAAAATCCAAAGTAATTTTTGTTGATTCATCTTTGTAGTTTTTAATTTTAAATTCTTCATCTATTTTCTACCATAATGAGCTTGTCAAATTATAATGAGCTTGTCGAATTATGTCCACCAGATTTGGCTTTCACTAAGGCTCCCACTGGTTAACTCCCTATACTTTGCCCGTCCTACACTTTCATCCTTCCCGAACATCCCAAGCTTCAATTACCTATTTATACAATGTATCTTCATCTACAATGCAAGTTTTCTTTTTCTATTCATTGTATCACAATATTAAATCCCTTCACCAAAGGACTCAAATACTTTTTTAAGCAATTGTCTAAGACTTTTTTATAAATAAGTTTGATGGCTTCCCAAGCTCCATTCCATTTTGTCCATCAATTTTCTGCACAGCAAATGACCGATTGTAAATATATTTAGATATTAGTTAAGTAATCACGAAACAAGCAATGTCTCAATTCATTATAATTATATACCAGTCTACCTCCTTTACTCAACATCTTTAAAACAATTGCTCAATGAAGAAACGCTACCTTTCATTCCTACTTTTATTGAGTGCTAGCCTACTAGCACAAAGCCCTAATATCTCCTACAATTATATTGGTACCTATGGAACGGCTGTTGGCATCGAAAGCATAGGAGATGACCGCTTGTTCATCCTTCTAATCAAAAAATTAAAAAGATGGTTGACATCTACTTATATTCAGATGCAAACCATCTAAAAATAACCTTATCTTTGCCCGATGAAAATACTAATGGTTTGTTTGGGAAACATCTGTCGTTCTCCCTTGGCAGAAGGCATATTGAAACACAAAATTGCGGAACACAATTTGGATTGGCATGTAGAATCGAGAGGAACAGGAAATTGGCATGCTGGACACTTACCAGATAAACGTTCCATTGCCGTTGCTCGAAAGCATGGCATCGACATTACCGACCAACGTTCGCAGCAAATCCAGCAAAAAGATTTGACCGAATTTGACCTCATTTATGGGATGGATACCTCTAATTACAACAACATCCTCAAAATGACCCATACAGAGGAGCAAAAAGCCAAGGTCAAGATGATAATGAATGAACATCAGCCAGGTTACAATCAGTCGGTTCCCGATCCTTATTGGGGCGACGATGGTTTTGAAATGGTTTATCAGATGTTGGACAATGCTTGCAATGCGATTGTAGCCCAATATACTTCATAGAACATTATGGGCAATAAACCTTACACAAGCTAGTAAAACACAAAAGTGAACTAAAATTATTATCTTTGCAGCTCGTTAAGAGGTGAAGAACTGGTTCACCATTACATCAACTATTCATTTATTATAAAATTTAAGTATAAAAAAATGGCAAGTACTTCAGATATTAAAAATGGAAAATGTCTTGTAAAACCAAATGGTATATGGCAAATTGTTGAATTTCAACATGTAAAGCCTGGTAAAGGAGCCGCTTTTGTACGTACCAAATTGAAAAATCTCAAGACGGGTAAAGTTGTAGATGATACCATTCCTGCAGGACACAGATTGGAGTTTGCCCGTGTAGAACGTCGTACTTATCAATTTTTGTACAAAGACGATATGGGGTACAACTTTATGAACAACGAAACTTATGAGCAAATTGCTTTGGAAGAACACCAAATCAATGCTCCTGAGTTTTTAAAAGATGGCAACTCTGTAGAGATTTTGTTCCACGCCGAAAAGGAAGAAGTTTTGGCTTGCGAATTGCCTCAGTTTGTGGTATTGGAAATCACTCAATCTGATCCAGGTGTCAAAGGAGATACGGCTTCTAATGCGACCAAACCTGCTACTTTGGAAACAGGTGCAAAGGTCAATGTTCCACTTTTTGTCAACGAAGGCGAAAAAATAAAAGTGGACACTTCCAGCAAGTCATATGTGGAACGTTTCAAAGGATAAGCCTTCATAAGCCAAGGCTATCTTGTATTTTTTGTATCTTTAATGCTCATTGAGAGCCCTCAATGGGTTCTGACTCTAAACCTATTACAAAAAGGACTGTATGCTAGATTTCAAGCAAATTCAGGAATTGATAAAGTTGGTCAATAAGACCAATATGAGAGAAGTTAAAATAGAAAAGGAGGACTTTAAACTCTTGATCCGTAGTGAACATTACACTAAGGGTCAAGAAGGTGGAGTGGCTCCTTCTATTATTTCTACCAATTTACCCATTCAGAACATCCCTGTGGCAGCTCCCATGCCTAGTGCTGTTCCTGAAACAGCCGCTCCTCCTCCTGCGCCTGTAGAAAAAACACAAGCAAAAGATGAAGCAAGTGAAGCTCCTGCTCCACCTGCCTTGGATACCGCCAAATTAATAGAGATTAAATCTCCTATGATTGGTACATTCTATCGCTCGCCTTCACCCGACAAACCACCTTTTATCAAGGTTGGAGATACCATAGAAGAAGGTTCTGTTTTGTGTATAGTCGAAGCAATGAAGCTTTTCAATGAAATTGAATCGGAAGTAAGCGGAACCATCGTAAAGGTCTTGGCAGAAGATGCCAGCCCTGTCGAATACGATACTCCATTGTTCTTAGTTGACCCGTCCTAATACTCCTTGGTATGTTCAAAAAAATTCTGATCGCCAATAGAGGCGAAATTGCCTTGCGTGTCATTCGTACTTGCAAAGAAATGGGCATCAAAACTGTGGCGGTTTACTCTACAGCTGACAAAGAGAGTCTCCACGTTACTTTTGCGGATGAAGCCATTTGCATTGGTCCACCTCAAAGTGCCAAATCCTATCTCAACATTGTCAATATATTATCGGCTGCCGAAATCACCAATGCCGATGGTATTCACCCTGGCTATGGCTTCCTTGCCGAAAATGCAGAGTTTGCCGAGTCTTGTGCCGAACACAACATCAAATTCATCGGTCCTTCTGCCAAAATGATTCGAGCAATGGGCGACAAAATCACCGCCAAGGATACTATGAAAAAAGCAGGTGTTCCTGTCATTCCTGGTTCCGATGGCTTGCTCAAAGATGTCAAGGAGGGTAAAAAAATCGCTAAAAAAATAAAATACCCCATCATCCTCAAAGCCACTGCTGGTGGGGGTGGTCGTGGAATGCGCATCGTCTGGTCAGAAGATGAGTTCGAGAAAAACTGGGACTCTGCCCGTCAAGAGGCGGGTGCTGCTTTTGGCAACGATGGAATTTACATCGAAAAATTTATCGAAGAACCTCGCCACATCGAAATCCAAATAGCGGGCGACCAATATGGCAAGGCGTGCCATTTGTCTGAACGGGATTGTTCGATTCAAAGACGCCACCAAAAATTACTAGAAGAAGCCCCTTCTCCTTTCTTGGATGAAGACCTCCGCGAACGTATGGGAGAGGCGGCCATCTTAGCGGCTCAATCCATCAATTATGAGAGTGTGGGAACGGTTGAGTTTCTGGTAGACAAAAACAAGGATTTCTACTTTATGGAGATGAACACCCGTATCCAAGTAGAGCATCCCGTAACCGAGGAAGTTGTGGATTACGACCTCATCAAAGAACAAATCAAAATAGCGGCGGGCGTGCCTATTTCGGGCAAGTCTTATTACCCCAAAGGCCACGCCATCGAATGCCGTATCAATGCCGAAGACCCTTACAATGACTTCCGTCCTTGCCCTGGCAAAATTGAGGAGTTGCATACTTCTAAGGGACACGGTGTACGGGTCGATACCCATATTTATGCAGGCTATACTGTTCCGCCTTACTACGACTCATTGATCGCCAAAATCATTGTAAAATCTGCCACCCGAGACGAGGCAATCGCAAAAATGCGCCGTGCCTTGGACGAGTTCATCATCAAAGGTGTAAAAACAACCATTCCTTTTCACCGCAAATTGATGGACGACGAGCGTTTTATTGAGGGGAATTTTACGACGGATTTTATCAATGAATTCAAAATTGAGGATTAGGGGATTAAAAATTTAAAATTTGGGGATTTATCAATGAATTTTGATTCTTGAATTTTCAGTTTTAAATTCCTTTTTTTTGCAACGCCACTGGTTTATGGCTACGTTATGGTCTGGTTATCGGGCGCATGCTTTATACTTCGTACAAGCGTTTTATCCATCCGCTTCGTCCTTCGCTTTTATCATATTCACCCCTCTAAACTTTCAAAATCAGTTAAAACTCTAATTAAATTGTCCGCAATCAAATTCAATTCTTTTTCGAATTATTGTTTTAGCAAACGCTTTTTTCATTGTATCCCAATTTCATCACTGTGTATTTTGATACTCTCAATTATTTTCTTGCAAAAAATTTCAAAATCTTTGTGAACCTTTTTAACTGCATTAAAATGGGCTCCAATGGCTCCATCAGCAGGCTTTAAATAAAAAATAGGCTTACGTGCTTCCATTGCCATAGGCATTAAACTATTATAATGTTTTATCAATGCAAGACAATAGGGGTCGTCAACTAGTGCTATGTCATTATAATATATTTCATTCTTCAATGACTTCCTAAATGTGCTAGGGAGTTTCTTAGCAAAATTTAGAAATGCCTTTACTGGTTTGTTAGCACTGACACCATGCTTCATAAGCACATATCCCAAAGGATATATATCTGCTTGAGGTAGTTCTAAATCATAGGTATTGGGCTTTTTTTCTTTCAATCTTTTCTTCCACTCCTGTGTCCAAGCGTTTATTCTATCTCCTATATTTTCCAGCCCTTTTAATGAAAATAAATCAGCAGTACTTGGTACAATTAAGTAATTAGAAGATATTAAAGACGCTCTATTTATAGCTCCAAAATTAGGTCCTACATCCACAAATACATAATCAATCTCCTTTTCTATAGAAGCTTTTTTTATAATTCTATAAAAAGCAGATTCAAGTGCAAAAGGATACCAATCACCTGTCAAACAATTATACCATTCATGACTTAACTTATCTTCAATCAAAGAAAGCTCTAAATCTCCTGGAATCAAATACAAATTGCCATTAATTTTTTCTATATGAGCATCAAGTATGTCTCCACGTTTTTCTTCTATTGACTTTAAAGCACTCTTGATTGTTTTTTTCTCTTCAAATAGATGATACAATCTACTGTCATCCAAAAATATTTGTGATAAATTTGTTTGAGGGTCTAAATCAACTGCCAACACATTGTATCCAAGTTCAGCAAACATATAAGCTGTATGATATATCAATGAAGTTTTGCCTACACCACCTTTGTTGTTAAAAAATGTAATTATTTTCATTTCGCAAATATTTTAACTGCAAAACTACCTTCTTGGTCTACTATAAATTCAGGTTCAGGGTTCCCATTCTTATGCAACGCTCTTTTTGCACGTTGTATACCAACACCAAAACGATTTACATATCCTAGTACTTTCGCAGCTCCTGCCAAAATAGGATTTCGGTAATCATTGTTGTTTGGAAAATTATTTCTTGCATTGCCATAAAGTCCTCCATTATTGATTATTTCAATTCGGTCTGTAAATTCATAAAACTTTATTGGAGCATTCACAGAATAGTCATTGTGTATAACCGCATTATAAATTAATTCTTCTAATGCTTTTTGAGGATAATTGTATTCGTAAGCACTTCCAAGTTCTGGCAAATGTTTCTCTACCACATTTGTTTCAATAAAAGATTTTAATTGTGCAAATTGTGTCACATAATCTCCTGAAAATTGTTTTTCCACTACATCATTATCAGATAGTTCTTTACCATCAAATTTCACATACTGTATATAGGCTCCAGGTATGTAGAACAACGGGTTTACTCCAAACATTAATATTCCTGCATTCGTAGGTGATATGTTTTGCATATCATAAAACTGCAAAGAACCGAGTTGCAATTCTATTTCTCGGTTATTTGCCAACAATGTATCTTCATCAATTGCTAATGGCAAATAAGAAAGCTTAAATAATTTTACATCCAAATCATCTAATTTAGATTTCATACAAGCTTGAACATCAAAAGTAACTCCTAAACGATTTCTTTTCTCTATTAAGATTTTTTCTTCTTGTTCTGTGGCATATTCTCTTCTAGGTCCTTTCCTAACACATATTTTCCCATTAAAACGTACAGGTGGAAGCGTCGAAGGAAGCACTTCAGCTACACACACATCTCCTTTTTCTAAATGAAAAATTTTGGTGAAAATTGTAGGAGAAGGAATAATTCGACCATCTCTCGAAAAATCCAAAAGTGTTTGTTCAATTTGCTCGTCTAATGACAAACCTTCAATTTCATTATTATCATTTACCCCAACCAATAAATCACCAGACTTTCCTTCATCTGGCAAATCATTGGCAAAAGCACAAATTGCTTCTCCAAACTTTGATGCTCGATTTACACTTATGGTTTTTTCTACTCTAAAAGTTTCTTCTGGAGAATTTATCAACTCATATAATTGTTCTTCATTTATCATTGTGTTAAACCCCGTTTTCTTGATAAAAATCGTTATCTTGTAAAGATACAATTTTTATCAATGCCTTTACACTTTATATAAGATTAGCATAAACTAACTAAGAACCTGTCTATTTCACATTGATTGTAGAGAAGCAGGGCGTGAAGCGGATGGATGCGAGAAGAAACGAAGGACAAAGATAAACGATGCTTATGCCCGATAGGAGCGCTTTACCTTGTAAAAGCGAATAGCGGGGAGTCACCATTGTTTGAAAAAGCTCTATTCCATTCCCAAAAATGACATTTTCGCCTAGCAAAAATGTCATTTTTCAATTTATATCACCGCATTATCTGAAACGGCAACTGTTGTAAATTTCGATCGTTGTCTTGAATGTGTAAAAAGTAATTGCCCGTTGCCAAGCTACTCACATCAATATTGAATGTTTGGCTATTGGGAACATTCAATTGTGTATTTTCCCATACCATTTGCCCATTGGTGTTGTAGATTTTTAAATTTATTTTTTTTGCATTTATGTCAGATAGGTCAATAGACAGTTGTTCATTGCTAGGATTGGGAAAAATATTAATATTTATTTTATTTTCCACATCATTTATAGCTGTATTGGTTTCTTCTTGTTCTTGTGGTGCTGGACGATTGGCATCTATGGCTACCCGCATCGCAGCAGCAGCCTCTTCATTGACAAATCCTGTATGGGCATAAACAGTTTCATTGTCCTCGCCTCCATTGGGACCAGGCTTCAAAATCAATACTTGAGGAAAGGCACCACCATAAATTTGGAAGATGTGGTTGTACCAATAAAGCTTGGCAAGCGAACCGTGCAATACAGGATAAGTCGTTCCCAAATTGCTCTCCCAATCTTCAATCGCATTAACGGGAGCTTCTTGTACCTCAATGCTATAAAAAACCACTTCCTCTTGACCAGACGCATTTTCTTGATACATCTCTTCTAGCTCTGGAGAAAAATTGGCACACAAGCCACAACCCACAAAAAAGAAGTCTAAGACCACCAATTTACCATTGTTAAGGTCTTGATAAAGTTCGTGTGGGGTTCCTTCGAGGTCTTGTAAAATAAAATTGCCAATTTGGGCATAAGTTGTTGAAGAAACAAATAGTAAAAAAACGAGGGATAGTATATTTTTAATCATAATGATATGCTGAATTTAAAGTACATTTTTAGTTAGGTATTCATAAATTTGTTGGGTTCCACCAACATTATTGGCTACGTATTTGGCGAGTTTTTGTTTGATTTCTTTTTGTTTTTCTGCTGTCTTGGTCGCCTCAAAATACGTCAACAATTCCTTTGCATTTTGGACAGCAAAAACTGCATTGAGTGACAACAAATCTTTCGCCTCCTGAAACTTTTGATGTTTGGGTCCAAAAAATACAGGAATCTCAAAAACAGCCGCTTCGAGTATGTTGTGGATGCCCTTACCAAAACCGCCACCAATATAAGCAAAGTTTGCATATTGATAAGCAGCAGACAACAAACCAATCGTATCTAAAATAAGTACATTGGCAACTTTGACATCTTGTTCTTTTACTTGGGTAAAACGTAGTGTTTGAGGCCCTAATTTTTCTTGTAAACTTCGCATTGCTCCTTCATTGATTTCGTGCGGAGCAATCAAAAATTGTATTTCGTTTTGGTATTGTTTGATGAGCGGGAGTAGCACCTCAATGTCTTTGTCCCAAGTACTCCCTGCAACAAACAAAGGCTTGTTAAATTTAAATTTTTCTACTATTGGAATGTTTTGTGGACTTTGTGCATTTTGGTAAACTCGATCAAACCGAGTATCAGGTGCAATTTGAATTTGTTGGAATTGATGCTGTTGGAGCAAATCAAAAGAGCTTTTATTTTGAACAAACATTTGGGTAAAAGCATTGAGTGCTTCCTGCATAAATCGCCCATAAGATTTAAAATAAAACTGATTGGGTCGAAAAATACCTGCTACCAAAATCAGTGGAATGTGTCGTTTTTGGGACTCAACAAGATAATGATACCAAAAGTCATATTTGATCCAAATAATCAGACTGGGATTTAGTAAATCTAAAAATGCTTGAGCATTTTGTTGACTGTCTATTGGCAGATAACACACCTTGGAAGCCAAGGGATAATTTTTGCGAATCTCGTATCCTGAGGGCGAGAAAAAACTAATTACAATGTCTTTTTCAGGACGGTCTTTTTTTATTTTTTCGATGAGTGGTCGAGCCTGTTCAAACTCCCCTAAGGAAGCACTGTGTACCCAAACAACATTGCTCAATTGGGCAGTTTGCATTGCTTGCTGCCAATCTTTGCGCCCTTCGACCCATTGCTTCGCCTTGGGGTTAAAAAAGCTTGCAACTCGGATTCCCCAATGATACAATTGTAGAATTATATTGTATAGGAGTTTTCCCAATACGATTGTTTGTTTTGCTTTTGGATAAAGGAAATATGGTTCTTTGACTGGAAAATATTATTGATTTGGACAGAATGCTCAAGGCTTCGTTTGCAAGTTTACTCCCTGCTGTTCACTGCTACTTGCCACTTCCCTAGTTGGTTCAGTATGGTCGTTTTTTGTCTTCGTGCCTCAGCCTACAATCCTCCCTACTTCACACAACTATCTCTGTGTCAGGTATTCGTTGCCATCAGGTGTATTAGGCAAGTTTTACTCCTTCGTCTTTTGTTTTTTTTAACATTTATTAATTATAAAAATAATCATCTTTTTGGCTATAGACGGGCAGAATAATGCCAAAGCGCAAACCTATGTACATATCTAGTCGCCCTTCGGTTTCCGCTCTTATTTCGTCATAATTATAGGCACGTCTGTTTTTGGTAAACCCCTCAATGGCTTCTATGCCTATATTAAAGTTAAGGAAACCTTTGCGACTTAGATGCATATAACCAATGTATTGTGTCACCGCCAAACCATTGGTCAAGCGATCAATACCTTTGAGGTAGTCGCCTTGTAAAAAAGCAACAGCATTGTTTCTTTGGTCTACGTGGATTTTGTGTTGCAATATTCCCAATCCTAACTGCAACAACAGCCCACTTTCAGGATTATTTTTGAGCATTGGAATGATCTTCCCTACCTTAGCTGTCACCTCAAAGCCTCTTTGAAAAAAGAATATATCAGCAGGAAATCCATCGGCACCAGTAATATTGCCTGTAGAATTGAAGATGTAGCTTTTTTGTAAAGCTCCGTCTTTGACCCTACTTCCAAAAATAAAGCTTGCTTCTCCCCCAATGAGCCAATTGGTATTGGTTTTATAGAGCAAGCCTCCTGCCACACTATTGTTTTGGCCAAATCGGTCTGCTAGGTCTGCCAATGGTATTTGCACCTTGTACGAAAATGGGAAGAGATAACCCTGCCTTAAATCTTTCTGAGCAAACAACTGATTGCATATACAAGACAAGAATATTGATAAAGAAAATAAAAAAATATATTTTGCTTGAACCTTCATAAAACAAAAATAGCCAATCCATTAATGGATTGGCTATTTCAAAAGTATTTTTTATGTAAAATTTTTAACTGAGTGTACAGTTTAAAACTTATTTACTTTCAGCATTGTCAAGAAAAGCTTTTACAATGTTGTTGATTCCATTTATTTTACCATAATTAACTGTATAATAAATGTACTTACCTTCTCTACGGGTTTCTACCAAATCTACTTCTCTAAGAATTCTTAAATGTTGAGAAGTAATGGATTGTTCTAAATTAAGGGTATTATAAATTTTATTTACATGAGTCGCCTCATTGGCGTCAATAAACTGCAAAATCTTCAATCTTAGGGGATGTGCCAAAGCACGCAGAACTTCTGAGGAAACATTTAAGTTATCCTGATTCAATTTACTCATTGACTGAACTTTAATGGTCATAGCTTTTATTATTTTCAATTCTAAGAAATTAAAATCACTTACTGATAATAGTTGCAAGGTTTAGCTTAGAATATATGTCTATCAAATATTTCTACTATTGAGAAAAGCTAAGACAATAATGGTCACCGTCAAAGTCAAAAAAAATTATTTTAAATTAAAAACAAAAAAAAATCACTGTAAACCATTGTTAAACAATGGTATATACAGTGATTTTTTCAATTAAAGTTGACTATTAACTCAATTAATTGTCAGTTACTCTTTAGCCAATTGATTTACAAGATCCGCAATTTCGGCCAAACGCTCAGGACTTAGAGAGTAGTAAATATACTTTCCATCTCTGTCAGTATTGACCACACCAGCTCTTCTCAAAATAGCTAAATGTTGTGAAGCAACTGATTGTTCTAATCTAAGTTTAACATAGATTTCAGTTACTGTTAATCTATCGTTTTCGTGTAGCAATTCGATGATAGATTGTCTCAAGTTATGATTTACAGCTCTAAGCACCAATACGGCTTTTCTTAATTGGCTGTAATCTAGTTGAATTGCATTCTTAGCACTCCCATTCTTAAGAGTTACTTTTTCAATTTTCTTTGCTGTTCCCATCTTAAT
>JAHDIA010000832.1 GCA_020631035.1 Chitinophagales bacterium
ACGAACATGGCGAATGTTTTGTAACGGATGATGGTGCAGAAACTGACTTAGATTTAGGACATTATGAACGCTTTTTAGGCATCAATACTTCCCAAGCCAACAATGTCACCACTGGTAGAATTTACCAGTCTGTTATCCAAAAGGAAAGACGGGGCGAATACTTGGGTAAGACTGTCCAAGTCATTCCACACATAACCGACGAAATCAAGCGTCGGATGCTTTTGTTGGGCACAACTGGTAATTATGATGTGATTATTACCGAGCTTGGTGGAACTGTTGGCGATATAGAGTCTTTGCCCTATATCGAAAGTGTTCGACAGTTGCGTTGGGAACTAGGTTCTACCAATTGTATTGTGGTTCACTTGACCTTGATTCCTTATTTGAGTGCCGCTGCTGAGTTAAAGACCAAACCCACACAACATTCTGTCAAAGAGTTGTCGAGTTATGGTGTCACCCCTGACATTTTGGTTTGTCGTACTGAGCATACCCTTACTTCTGAACTCAAAGACAAAATTGCTCGTTTTTGCAATGTGGACAATCGAGCAGTCATTGAGGCATTGGACGCCCCCACTATTTATGATGTCCCTATTTTGATGTCGAAGGAGAAAATTGACGAAATCATATTGGACAAACTGCGCATCAACAGTCGAATTCGCCCAGATTTAAAGGAGTGGAATGCCTTTTTGAAAAAGCTAAAAAATCCCAAACACAAAGTCACCTTGGCTCTTATTGGCAAATACATAGAGTTAAAAGATGCCTATAAATCCATTCACGAAGCCTTTGAACATGCGGGAGTTGCCAATGAATGTACACTCAATATTATTAGTATACACTCTGAAAAAGTCAACAAAGACAATATTGCTCAAGTGTTGAAAAATGTTCACGGTGTATTGGTAGCACCTGGCTTTGGAGATAGAGGCGTAGAGGGAAAAATTGCTGTCATTCAATACCTTAGAGAAAATAAAATTCCATTTTTGGGGATTTGCTTGGGTATGCAATGTGCTGTGGTAGAATTTGCTCGAAATGTATTAAAGTTAAAAGAGGCTCATTCATCCGAAATGAATCCCCAAACGTCTCATCCAGTAGTTGACATGATGGAAGAACAAAAGTCCATTACCTCTAAAGGTGGCACAATGCGTTTGGGGGCATTTGCTTGCAAACTCAAAGAAAACTCCATTGCCCACAAAGCCTATGGAAAATTAGAAATAAGTGAACGCCACCGTCACCGTTACGAATTCAACAATGCCTTTTTAAAAGATTTTGAGAATGCAGGTATGCAAGCTACAGGTGTCAATCCAGAAAGTGGCTTGGTTGAGATTGTAGAACTCAAGGATCACCCATTTTTTGTGGGCGTGCAATTCCACCCAGAGTTCAAGAGTCGAGTTACCAATGCACATCCTTTGTTTGTTGAGTTAATAAAGGCTGCTTTGGTACACAAGCAACTGTCTAAAGTTGAGGGTTTGGGCTTAGAAAATGTTAAAGCAAAATTTAAGACGAAGGGCTAAACATGCCCAATACGCCCGATAGTAGTGGATATGGCGGCATTCGTTTTCAGCCCAGCGGTACGTGAAGACCATACCTTGTCTGTACTGACCAATCGCAGGCAAAGGGAGAAAATTGCCGCCATAGAAGCGGAAAGTGGTGGTCCGACATTTCGGGACACGACATGCAAACGAAGCCTAAAACATTCCGTCTCAATCCTTTCCATTTTCATCCTATTATGGAAGATAATCATTTCTCAATACCGAAACTTTGAAAGATGACAGAGTCATATAAACTAAACGGGTAATTTTGTACCTTTGCAGTCAATTTGAAGAAAGCATTGAGGAAACTGATACAAAATTGAACCATTTTGATGGCTTTCTAGTTTTTTAAAGGCATGACATGCCATCCCAGATATTTCTTGGGTAAATCAATAATATGGATAAGAACACAATAACGGCCTTTGTACTCATTGGTCTTATACTGATTATTTTTCAATATGT
>JAHDIA010000102.1:0-5269 GCA_020631035.1 Chitinophagales bacterium
GGCGTCTATACAGGCGGTACACCCAATTTGGCCCGTATTGGCTACGCCCGTAGATCAAACAACCTTTGTCGCTCTCCACGCCTCCGATACATTGGTGTGTGGTATCTATTTGGTCTTCCTAACCTCTGTAGCCCAATCTGTCCTCAACCTCGTATTTCCCAAAACTGTCAAAAATCAATTGGAGAATACAAAGCAAGTAGTTTCCCCTAATATTGATAAAAAAACCACATCAAAACAAAACATAAAGGAGGGAGCCATTGCCCTATTAATTGCTGCAGTCGTTGCAGGCTTGGCTCTGGGTTTGACGATGTTGATTTATGGCAATATCGCTGACGACTCTATTGCCTTATTGATGTTGGGGCTAACAAGCTTTGCCCTCATCTGTTCTTTTGTCCCTAAAATTCAAAGTTTAAAAGCCAGTTACCCACTTGGACAATATTTATTGTTGGTTTTTTCGTATGCTCTAGGACTAATGGTCAATTTTCAAGAGTTGGTTGGTAGCAGTTCTATCATTTTCCTATTTACTTTGTTGGTGGTTATTGGTGCCTTATTCATACATTTTCTCTTGTGTTTTATAGCCAAAATAGATACCGATACCCTCATCATCACCTCCACTGCCTCTATTTTTGGTCCTGTATTCATCGGACAAGTGGCAGGAGCATTAAAAAATGAGGAAATGGTGTTCCCAGGTATGGCTGCTGGTCTGTTTGGTTATGCCATTGGCAATTATATAGGTCTGGGCTTGGCATTTGGGCTGGAAAGGATATTGAATTGAAGATTTAAAATTAGAAAATTGAAGATTCGATTCTCTTGAATTTTGAGCTTTCAATTTTAAATCCAATAAAGAGTGTGGCGTATGGGGAAGGATGAATGTGTAGTACCAACAAAACATAAAAAGTTAACCAGACAAAACCTTCTTGTAGCCAAAGCTGGTGGACATAAAAATACAAACAAACTATTTGATAATCAGTTTGTTTTATTTCAAAATCACCAAACGTTCTACTTCACTAACAGTTGTATTGTCCGAAGCTGTTACGCTTAACTGATATACATATACACCTCTTCCAATTTTGTTGCCAAACTCGTCTAATCCGTCCCACTCGATGTCTGTCACCCTATTTCCAGTAGCTACAAACTCTTTATGGATGCTCTTAATCACCCGTCCAGAGAGTGTATAAACTCGAATGTGTACCTTTAAATTGTCCCCTGCCCTATTGTGTTCAAACCAAAAGTTGGTTTTGTCGGTAAAAGGATTGGGATAGTTGAGTACATTTTGCAAAGCCATTTCCGCAGATTCTGCTACCAAAAACTCTGTATATCCTTCACCCGAATTGTTAAAGACATCCCAAGCTTTCACTCTAAGAGTATGGCGTCCTGGAATAAGATCAGTTAATGGAAATTCCACTCTACCTTTTTGAAAATCATCCAATTCGGTTTTGTAATAATTGTTGAGTACAAATACTTTACTCTCTCCTTCTTCATCTAATTTGCCTGTTACATCGTGTCCAATACCTGTACCCACTGTATTAATGCCACTTACATCCTCTAATTTAACCAATAAAAGAGCCTCTTCAGCTGTTAAGCCTCCAAAGACAAAATTTTCATCATTTAAAAAGATGTTGACCTCTGGTCCTTGAGTGTCTTCTTCAACCAATTCACTTACTCCCCCAATTACTAGATTGGTATCCAATCCTGAAGCAGTATTGAGTTCATTTTGAGCAAAATAACTGATTTTTCCATTGCCATAATTAAATGAAATGTCTTTAGGGACAATAAAAGAAAAGTCGAATTTTCCGTTCTCTACACTTACATTACCCCTAAAAATGATATTTTGTTGCAAATCAAATTCAGTTGGGCAACTTACTTCGTCTACTCTGGAAGAATTGGTTTCTGGAGGACAACCTCCGACTTCAGGATCATAAGCTGTTGGTGTATCGTTTCCAATAGTTGTTAAAGTGATGGATTTATCAAAAACCACAGGAGTCAATATGCCATTAAAATTGGGTATCAAATTTCCTTGGGCATCTACAATCTCTCCACTGATGCGGACTCGACTCAAGGCTTGAACAGTGTCGGTATCTATCTCTAATGTCTCATTTTTAATATTAGTGGTTCTAACATTTAAGTTAGGGTAATTGAGTCTAAGAGCGGGATCACCCAATAAGGTAAATTTGCGGTAATTGGTGGCACTTCCCGTCATATTGTTTTTTGCCATCATTACAGCTTCTCCCAAAGTTGGATATTCGCCGTTTTGCTTTTGAAAAGCAGCTTCTAAAAATTTTTTATTGATTTCTTTATTGCCATTGGCTCCAACTACTCTTACTGTAGATACAATCGCTACTCCTCCACCATTTGGATTGATGAGCAACCATTCTCCCGCTGAGGTATTGAATGGATCGTCTATACGGCTAAATGTGCAAGTAGCTGTAATGAATAAGGGAAGTTTGTCAATATTTTCAAGGGTTTTGATGATTTCCTTGGTCAAGATGCCTTCTTTTGCCCAACTCTTTTCACTACCATGTCCAATATAGTTCATTACCAAAGAACCACTAAAAATACGATTGAGTATGGCTTTATTGGCATCAGGATAGGTATCACCGCTTGGCCCTGCCAATTGTGGAAAAGCATCAATATAATATTTGTCTATATTGAAAATGGGGGCAATCTCATCTAATATCTTGCTATGGCTTTCAGCATGGTTTAAATGAAGATTGTTGTTGCCATCGTCACTGACAAAAGTGATGTTGTTCCACCACTCTCCCAAAGAAGCACTAGATTTATAATGCTTTATTTTATTGATTACTGCTGCCGCTTGCACTTCATTGTGAGCAGGAATACGCCCAACCGCGATATCTAGATTAAATGTACCAATGTCAATGCCGCTGCCTTGCATAAAACCTTCTCCATCGTCCAACATAGCAAAGTAATCATCTGAACAATACGAACTCAATCTATTAACAGCTTGATTCGATTCATAAATAGGAATTAGATTGGTATTTTCTTCCTCATTTAAACTGATGTTTTTATAGTCATAGGATGCATCACCAAACAACAAAAGATATTCGGGTAAATCTTCAGCAGTACTTGCCCTGTCATAATACATTTTGACATAATCTCGAATGGCGGTAATGTCTTGATTGCCTGAAGAAAACTCATTATAGACCGTTTTTACGTCTACGACTTTTACTTCTAAGCCATCTTCGGTTCTATGAAAATCAGCCAATTCATCGGCATAGGTTTTCAATCGTTCTGGTACAATGATAAGCATATCAGGATACACCTCTTCGTGAAGATTCTGCCGAGAGATTTGTCCAACAACTTCGGGTACAAAGTGATTACTATTGTCGAAAGCGATGAACTTTTTGTGTGTATCAGTTGCTACTACAAAAGCATTATTGACAATAGACAAGCTTTGTGCATTGCCCACATCACTGACATCCCAAACTCGCAAATTTGCAGCGGGGCTTTCTAATTCAAAGCGAGTTATATTGCCTTCTCCTACACTTTTATGATCTCTGATAAGTTGTTGACCATTACCCAAAGCAGTAGCACTCAGATTGAGTTTTCGACGGGCATTTAACTGCAAGTAATCTATCCATCCTTTTCCATCACTACCGCCTAAATTGGTATAATTGACTTTTAACGCCACATTGTCCACAGGAATGGTGAGAATTTTTTCTATACTCCCCATACTCCCTCCAGGGGACTCCAATCTTTGCCCTACTTTGCTCAAACTCACATTGCCAATAGACGTCCCATTAACTGTAACATCCATTCGACTATTGGCTTCGTGCGACTTAGCGGCAAAACGACTCATAAACCACACGCCCTCATCTTTTATCAAATTTGGGAAACTAAATGTAAAACTTTTCTCTCCTCCACTAAACATTTGGTCACCAAACCAAACCCGTCCACTCCCCATTATGTTGTACTGTTCTGATTCGTGTGCTGCTAAAGCATCAAATGAGGTAGTGGTATTATTGGGCGTTGCATCATTGTTTGCTTCTGTAATTCTTTTGCCTGCTCCAATATCAAAATTGAGAAAGTAATGATTGTGTTGAGAATACAAATGCGTGATATATTTATAACGGTCTAAACCATCCTCCCAATACCATTGATTAGGACTTTCTCCAAAAAACAAAGCATAGTCTCCTTGATCAAATTTGTTGTTGCCATTTTGGTCTATGACCTGAATAGGATTTTCCAATAAATCGTCTTGTCTATCTTCTCCTGCTTTTTCTGGTAGCATCCCCCCACCATTTCCATAAACACGCAATCTATTCATTTCAATTTCAGCAATGGGCACATTCAAGGATTCCAATAAAGCATAATCTATTTTGTGGATACCTTCTTCTGTTACCCGCATCTTATAGAAAGTTCCTTGATTGAGTATAGAGTTGGTAATGGTTTCTGACTGTTTCAGATGGGTAGTATTTGTAGGTTTTTCATCTGATTCTATAAAAATTTCCAGTTCAAAATCTACCAATTGTTGTATTGTTCCAGAGGAATTTTGTACCAAGGGCACAAAAGAAATCATGACAAAAGGCTTTTTTTTGCTCCAACCTTTTGCAACATTAATACGTATTTCCTGCTGTATCTCGTTTTTTAATCTCGAAAAATATTTACCAATTGCCTCTACGAAGCTAGCATTGTGTATTTTTGCAGATATTTTGCCTTTTTCACTTAAATGAGAGGGTAAAGGAATTTTTTTTGCATAGACAGGTAGTAAATTTTTCTCTAAGCTTACATTACATTTATCACAGTTTAAGCACTGATTGGGTACTGAATCACTGTCAAAACAATACTCAGTTGTCCATTCTAGATGCTCATTGATGTATAAATTGTTTTGTCCTTGAAGAAAGACAGTAAAACAAAGCAGATAAGTTAAGAGTATAAAATGTTTCAAGACTGTTGGGCTATGTTAAAAAATCATTTTTGACTGTATGTACACAATTAAAGATACAGCATTGCGTAGTATTTTAGATGCATCCAAGTAAATAATTGATGTTCTTTAACATCAGACCAATGAAATTTGGTTGTTTTGCATCCTTAATTGAAAACGTAGCATATAAATACATATTATCAATTTCAGTTTATATACAATGTTAAAAAAGACCTTCGTCAGTTACCTAACAATCTTACTTATAAGCTTGTTTATTCATTCTGGAAAAGCTTTGGCTCAGGATGCACAATTTAGTCAATTTTACGCTGCACCTGTGTATTTAAATCCAGCAATTGTTCCAGTCAATCCATCATCCCCCCCCTCTGT
>JAHDIA010000102.1:5279-12447 GCA_020631035.1 Chitinophagales bacterium
AGTTTTAGGGACCAGTTGCCTGGGTTTAAAAATCAATTCTCAGGCTCCAATCAAGGTTTTATTACAGCTGCTCTTGCTTACGACCAGTATATACATTCTATGCAAAGTAGTTTGGGATTCAACTTTACAGTAGATCTTGCTGGTGATTTACTCAACACCTATAATTTGAATGGTGTATATGCCTATCATTTGCCACTAGGAAATGAAATGGTCTTTAGAGGTGGGCTTCAATTTGGCGTCATTCAACAAAGCATCAATACCAATAATTTGGTGTTTATGGATATGATTAACCCCAATGCTGTAACAGAGAATGTGAATTTTGCAACCAACGAAATTCCACTAGAGGCAACAAGTATCACCCAATTTGATGTAGGAGCAGGTTTTTTGTTGTCTAACAATAACTTTTTTGTTGGAGCATCTTTCAAACACCTTACTCAACCAGAGTTTCAATACAGTATGAGTGATGATCCTGACAATAAGTTGGGCATTCTATCCAGTATTCATTTTGGTGCCACTATAAACTTAAATGATCCATTTTTTGAAAAAGATCAATGGTATGTTGTCCCCAACGTATTGATTGCCAATCAAGGCAACTCTTTTCAAGCCAATGCAGGAGCTTATATTGGGCATGGATTCATTTTTGGTGGATTATGGGTCAGACATACTATTCAGAATGCTGATGCGTTAATAGCTATGTTGGGATTTAAGAAAGGTATTTTTAGAATTGGTTACAGCTATGATTTTGATTTGGGGAAAGTACAAACATCAGCGGGGGCACATGAAGTTTCTCTTACATTAGATATGGGAAAAGATGCAAGAACCAAACGGAACATTAGATTGAGAGAGCAAATAAATTGCCCAACAATGTTTAAGTAATGATTGGTCAAGCAACAACTACATCAAATATAACATCACCCTATTCAAATTCACAACTTTACTAAACCTTATGCATCAATGTGCATCCTATATTACTGAAATAGTATTTTGAGGTTTGTATTTTTGCGAATTAACATTCAAATTCTTTGTATAATTATTATTTTTGGGAAGTATTCTAGAAAATTGATCGAAATGAAAAGAAATATTTTAGGTTTAGGGCTTTTTGTATTGGGTTTTGCACTGCTATTTGGTTCGTGTAAATCAAGCAAAGAAAAATCTTCTACCACTGGATGGTCTTACAATGACGAAAAGTGGGGAGGCTTCGAAAAAGCCAAATACATTGAACAAGAAACAGGTCCTGGTTTGGTTCTCATAGAAGGCGGACGTTTTGATATGGGTGAAGTTGGTGAGGATGTAATCTTTGAACACCACTCTCCTAGAAGGACTGTTACAGTTGCTACCTTCTATATGGATGAAACAGAAGTCCGCAACATTGATTATCGTGAATACATCTACTGGTTAGAACGGGTATTTGGTGAAGTTTACCCTGACTATGTCAAAGCCGCAGCACCCGATCAGTTGGTTTGGCGTGAAGAACTTTCATACAATGAACCCTACGTTCAAACTTATTTTGAGCACCCTGCTTACAATGACTATCCTGTAGTTGGTGTCAATTGGGATCAAGCCAATGAATATTGCAAATGGCGTACTGATCGTGTCAATGAAATGAAATTGGTTGATCAAGGCTACTTAGAATTGGATTTGAATTCAACTGGTGAAGACCACTTCAATACAGAATCTTACCTACTTGGACAATATGAAGGTATTACTCCTGCTGGTGGTGGAAAGAAAAACTTAGATCCTACTGGTGAAGAAACTAGAAATGTTAAATTCTCTGATGGTGTTATGTTGCCTGACTATCGTCTTCCAACTGAAGCTGAATGGGAATATGCAGCATTGGCTCTAACTGGTGCACAAAATGAAGCTGGTGAAGAACGATACATAGAACGTCGTATTTACCCTTGGGATGGCATGAGTGTTCGTCAGCAAAAGAGAGGTAAAACAATGGGGGATATGATGGCCAACTTCCAAAGAGGTCGTGGTGACTTGATGGGTATCGCTGGTTCTTTGAATGACAATGCCTTGGTTACTGCTCCTGTTAAATCTTACCAAGCAAATGATTTTGGTTTGTACAATATGGCTGGCAATGTTAGTGAGTGGGTACAAGATGTATACCGTCCTACTTCTCACCTAGATGTTGAAGATTTTAACCCATTTAGAGGGAATGTTTTCCAAACAATGGATTTGGATGAGGAAGGTTTACCACAAAAAGACAGCTTGGGTCGTATCAAATATCGTGAGTATACAAAAGAAGAAATTGGCGAGCGTGAAAACTATCGTGAAAGTATGGTAGTTGATTACCGAGATGGCGATTCTGATTCTGAAATCGAATACAAAACCAATGAAACAACTTTGATTAGTAATACACTTAGAGTGGTCAAAGGTGGTTCTTGGAGAGATCGTGCATATTGGTTGCGTCCTGGTACTCGTCGCTACTTGGAGCAAGACAAAGCATCTGCTACTGTTGGATTCCGTTGTGCGATGATTAAAGTAGGTAGCCAAACGGGTAAATAGGCTCAATTTCCCAAAATAAAACAATTAAAAAGCTGCCCCTCGATAAGCTCGGGGGCAGCTTTTTTTATATTGAACCAAAAAGATAAAAGGAATGTTTTAACTTTGCATAAAAGTTTATACCAATGGTAGAAAATAGAATTGTCAATGTTTATATGGAGCAAACTGCTCAACCCAACCACATGAAGTTTGTCGCCAATATTATGCTCTATGGCCAAAATAGTGTCGAATTTTTAGATGCTGAAAGTGTGGGAGATCGTTCAGAATTGGCAAAACAATTGTTTGAAATGGAAGGCGTACGCTCTGTTTTAATAGAAAACAACTACGTCAAAGTTGGTAAAAGCAAAGATTTTGAATGGATTGAACTCAAATCACAAATCAGAGAGTTTGTACAAACTTTTTTAAGAGATGGCAAAGATCCCATCAATCTGGAATCAGTAGAGGCCTATAATTTGGCAAACATTGTCTGCAAGGTATTACCAACTCCCAATCCTGAAAACATCAAGTTTGTTTTTGACAATCTAAATCTTTACGAAAATGGCAGTATAGACTTTCCCAATAATGAAAGTGTCAAAGGTCAATCTCCTCTGGCCGACGAATTGTTTACAATGTCTGAAATACGCAATGTATTCATTGCCAATAATTTCGTTACCATTGGTAAATCTAATGACGCTGATTGGGATGATCTTGCACCCAAAATAAAAGTTTTCTTAGAAAAATACCTCACGGACCAAAAAGATGTATTAAATTTGACTACTATACAAGCAATTGCAGCAGAAGGCAAAACAGAAGGTGATGAAGATGAAATGGTTCTCAAAATAAAAGACCTTCTACAAAAATATGTGCAACCTGCGGTAGAAATGGATGGAGGTGCAATAGTATTTAAGGAATACAATGATGGAGTTGTAACATTGGGAATGCAAGGAGCTTGTAGTGGTTGTCCATCTTCAACCATTACCCTCAAAGCAGGTATTGAGGGAATGATGAAACGTATGATACCAGAAGTAAAAGAAGTCATTGCTGAAGCAATGTAATTCAAACTAAACTTATATATTTACCAGAAAAGCAAGTAAATTTATGGAAACGCCGTCTTTGTTCAACAAAGGCGGCGTTTTATTTAGCCTACCTCAAACAATTTACACACTTAGTTGTAATGTATACACAATCAAAATTGCCCCATGATTTGGATAACAAAAATACTGGTTCTGATACTGGCATTTTGCCTTACTGAAGGAATGGCTTGGTTCATTCACAAATACATTATGCATGGTTTTTTGTGGAATTTGCATAAAACCCACCATCAAAAAAACCCGAAAGGAGGCTTATTGGAATGGAATGATTTGTTCTTTTTGTTTTATGCTATATTGGGCATCTATCTCATTATAAGTGGTTTTGAGGGCTTTCAACACAGCTTTTTTGCAGGTTTGGGCATCACTATTTATGGGTTTACCTACCTTATCGTTCACGACTTATTCATTCACCGTCGCCTCAAAATATTTAAGACCCAATCTCCTAATAATTATCTAAGTGCCGTCAAACGGGCACACAAGATGCATCATCGGCACATTGGGAAGGAAGATGGGGAGGCTTTTGGTTTGTTGTGGGTTCCCAAAAGATATTATCCAAAAAATTAGGACGGAACGTTTGGAGCTGCGTTTGCATGGTGTCCCCCTGCTTTTCGCTTCTAGTCCCATTGGTAGTGAGGGAAACCTTTCAGGTTTCCCTCACTACCAATGGGAGCTATCCGCTGCAATCAGGCGTATTTGGCATGTTTTTTTGCTTTGTGGGGACGTTTTTTTTCTTGGGGATTAAAAAAGGGCAGACACCTGGGGCTGCCCCTACGGGATTTTTTGGTGGTATGTAGGGCGGCAGGCACTAGGCACTGCCCCTACGGGATTTTTTGGTGGTATGTAGGGCAGGCACTAGGCACTGCCCCTACGGGACAAATAAAATTGGAAATTTTATTTGTCTTGTAACTCGAATACTTTCTTCATCAAATCAGTGGTACGTGCGATGGGATCTTTTCTGATTTTCTTTTCTTCTTGTGCTACCATTGTAAACAAACCTTTGAGGGCCTTGTCTGTCACATATCCCTTTAAATCTGGATCTACTTTCTTGACCAAAGGAACTTTGTTGTATTGTGTGATGATGTCTCCCCAGTATTTTGTTGCATTTACTTTGTTCAAAGAGTTGCCAATGACAGGGTTAAATTCTTTGCGTAGATCCTTGGTGGTGACTCTTTGCAAGAATTCGGTTGCGGCATTGTCTGGACCTTTTACAATGTTCATTACATCTTGGAAAGTCAATTGTTTGATCGCATTGACAAAAATAGGCTTTGCCTTGGTTGCTGCGTCTTCAGCTGCTCTGTTGAGGCTCAATACCACTTTGTCTACTTCTTTGCCCAAGCCAATGTTTCTTAGGGTCGATTCTACCTTGCGTACATCTTCGGGCCAGGGGATTTTAATTTTTGGGTTTTTGAAGTAACCGTCGGTTTTGGAAACGGTTTGTGCTCCTTTGGAGATGCCTTGTGTGAGAGCTTCTTTGAGTCCTTGACCAATTTGGGCATTGGTCAACTGTCCATCTCCTGCTGCACCCAAGACTTGTTCTACCCCTTTGAGTATATCTGTGGAACTGCAACTGCTAAAGATTGTAACAGTGGCAAGGGTTATTAATAAAAGTACCTTTTTCATACTATGAATTTTTTGTTTTCTTTGATGTTTTTGTAGTAAATATACTTCAAATCTCTTTGACAGTCATTCATCTATAAATGTTTAAGTACACTTTTGTAAAAAAGCCAATTATCTTTGCACTCTAAAAAATACTCAATGAAAGCAATTCTTGTTTCAATAGGTGATGAAATATTGATTGGTCAGACAGTCAATACCAATGCAGCTTGGATGGGCGAGCAACTCAACCAAATTGGTATAGATGTGGTCGAAATCATTTCGATTTCTGATAAGGCTGACCATATTATATCAACCTTAGATCATTCTTTGGCAAAGGCTGATTTGATATTTATGACGGGGGGCTTGGGGCCAACCAAGGATGACATCACCAAGGAAACACTTGCCAAGTATTTTGGAAAAAAGATGAGTGTGCATCCCAAGCTTTTGGCAATGCTCGAAGCTTATTTTGAAAAAAGGGAGCGTGAGTTAACAGAACAGGGTAAAAAAGTGGCAATGATGCCTGAAGATACCCGTCTATTTATGAACTACAAAGGGACCGCTCCCGCTATGTGGTTTGAGAAGGATGGTAAGATTACTGTGGCAATGCCTGGTGTACCTTACGAAATGAAACGTTTTATGACATCGGATATCTTACCTGAATTGCAAAAGATGGGTGTGGCTCAAACAATAGTACACAAAACTTTGATGTGTGCGGGTGTTGGTGAAACAGTGGTAGCCGAAGCCATTAAAGACATTGAGGACAATTTGCCTGAACACATCAAACTGGCATATTTGCCCAATTTGGGGATTTTGAGAGTACGCCTCAGTGGTATTGGAACAGATGAGACTGCACTACGTAAAGAAGTGGAAACATATGCTGAAAAAATTTCGGCATTGATTTATAAGTGGCACTATGGGTATGATGAGATGCCTTTGGAAAAAAAATTGGGTACCATGCTTTTGGAACGTGACAAGCGTTTGGGATTGGCAGAAAGTTGTACGGGCGGCAATGTGGCGGCTCGGATGGTGAGTATTCCTGGTAGTTCTCAATATTTTGAAGGCGGTATGGTGGTTTATTCCAATAAGCTAAAAAACAGACAATTGGGGGTTGATATGGCATTGTTGGAAGGTGAGAATGTGCCTGGTGCCGTAAGTGAGGAAACGGTCAGTGCAATGGTTAAAGGGACAATTGAAAATTTAGAAGTGGATTATGCCTTGGCTATTTCGGGTGTTGCGGGTCCTGGTGGTGGTTCGGAGGAGAAGCCTGTGGGAACGGTTTGGATTGCGGCAGGTTCCAAGGACAAAATAAGAACGAAAAAGTACCAATTGACCGATCATCGAGACATCAATATTCAATTGTCGACCAATTTGGCGTTGAATCAGTTGAGGGTGTTTATGTTGACGGAGGAGGATTGATTTTTATTTGTGGAGAAATGTGTAATTTTGTGGGAGAATTTTGAATTGAAGATTGGAGATGGTACAGACGTTGCAAGCAACGTCTGTACGGATTGATTGGGGGATTGGAGATTGGAGATTGAAAATTCTGAATTGGAGATGGTAGAGACGTTGCAGGCAACGTTTGTACGGATTGATTGGCGGATTGGAGATTAAAAATTCTGGATTGGAGATGGTAGAGACGTTGCAGGCAATGTCTGTACGGGGCGAATGGCGTGAAGCGGATGGATGATTTGTAAGACGGAGGAGAAAGAGATGCGATTTTACGCCCGATAGTAGTGGATATGGCGGTATACTGTAGAGACGCATCCCGATGCATCGGGATCTGTACGTGCGTGACGGGTTAATCGAAATATTTTCCCTGCCGCCATAGAAGCGGATAGCGGGGAGTCGATTTCGGTAGTGGGTTGAGCGTTCCGTTCAAGAATTAAAAATAATTTTCTCCGTTTTTTGAAAATTGATTATTGTTTAAAAGATATATCAAACATGGCTAAGTTAGAACTATTGATGCCCAAAATGGGTGAGAGTATTATGGAGGC
>JAHDIA010000103.1 GCA_020631035.1 Chitinophagales bacterium
TTGAGGAATCTGTAGGTTCGGGTTCTTGGTTGCAAGTGGAATCTACTTGTACATAGTATACCTGTGTAAGAACGCCATAACAAGATGTTTGGTCTGGTGGAGCAGGCTGCCCTGTTGTCAAAGTATAGTAAGTGTTTTCTGTTGGGTAAACAAGATAAGTAAATCCTCCAGAATATGTTGCATTCTCTAAAGGTTGAATAAAATGCGTATTAGAATAATGACAAGGGGTGGCATCTGGACCTGGATTAGGAGAGGGACCAATAGGAGGTGCTTGTAATGGAATGGTATCTCCTAGACAAACATAGACTGTATCTATTCCTACATCTTGTGCTTTTGCATTGACAAAAACACAACACAAAAGAAAACTAAATAATAAAAATGGTTTGTTAAGTAACTTTTTTAATTTCATTTTAAATGTTTTGAATTTTGGGTAATTGTATTTATAATTAATTTTGATTTTCTCTTTAAAGACATACCAATCCCATTGCCCATTTTTAAATTAACCTTATGGGAATAAATGATATAGTTGTCTTAAACCCGTCTACTAATTTAGAGTAGTACAAGTCAGACCATTCCAGTGCCATCTAAATTAAATCAGATGGAAATAGATTGATATTTTGTAAAATGGAAATTGATTCTTGTGAATAGTTGTTTTGCCAAGCTATTTATCTAATAACTTGCCAGTATAGTACGTCTTGTATTTTGCTGAAAGAGATAATAAGTTGTAAGTATTGGTTTATTGCTAATTTTGGTTATTTAATTAATTCAATACCCCAAAGCTAAACCATTTTATACTTTACTGTCAAGTAATTACTAAAGTTTTTTATCATTTTTTTGTACTTTTCTTGGAAATTTAATTTTTTGTTTGTAAAGGAGTGACTTGTAATTAATAGCTTGTCTCTCTTTATTTAATTATTTATTTGGGTGTGCCCCTGCGGGTCGGGCTATCCGCTTTTACTCCTCGTATTGGGCGACCGCAATCCCGACGGTTTACTAGGGTTTTAGCTCAAAAATCGTAACCGAAAGGACAATCGTAACCTAGACTGCGGGGTAACCGCTTCTATCCCTCACACAAAATCTTTTTTTAATAGATGTTCTGTGAATGGCGAGTGAATGGCATAATAAAAAAAAGAGACGCACAAATTGTACGTCTCTTATTGTAAGCTAAGTAAGTGTTAGTAGATGTTTAATTATTTTATTTATCGTTAGAAGTAGAAGGATACATCAAACTTTCTAGAGTGATGGGTGTGCTTTCGTCATCTTGAATCAATCCTTGTGGACCACCTGTACAAGTCCATAAAGTTTGAATGGAGTAGCCAGTATTGAAATCGTAGAAGTCAAAACAACTAAGTGCGTTAGAAGAGGTACAGTGTACGCCACCGTCTTCGGTATATAAAATAGAGTAGGCACCATCACCGCAGTTCCCAGATTCTACATAGACAAATCCAAAGTTACAATCAATATTGATGATGTAGTAAACAGTACTGTTGGCGCAACAGTTGCCTTCTATCAAGACATTGGGCAACCAAGGAAAATCGCTATAAGAAACACCATCAGGACCGTCTGTTTGACCACATACCCAAGAAGCAGTAATGATATTAGGTGTCAATCCATAGGCATTCAAGCAGCTAAATCCAGGAGCATCGTCGCAGTAATGGGTACCATCTTGAAAATAAAGGACATTGCCTGAGGGAGATTGAACATAAATAAAACTGTAAAGTCCCAAAGTGTAAACAGTCACACTTTGTCCCACGCAGTTGTTAGGATCAACAATATCATTCAACCAAGGGTATAAATTAAATACAGGATCATTGCTAGGTGGTGGATTGCATATCCCATCAAAATCAATGGCGATTCCTGCACATTGAGCAAGACAAGGATTGTTGTAGGTATTGCCATCTATTCCACAAACAGGTTGGTAGGTGGTGGGGCAGTTGCTACAAGGGTTGGCACCATCACACGACCATATTGTTGCATTGGCTGTATTTAAGCCATAAGCGGTTAAGCAGGAAAAATCGGCATAGTCAGTACACCACAAAGCACCATCTGCTCCAAAGTACAAAATACCACCATCAGAATTGTTGACATATACAAAAGAGTAAAAATCAAAATCAAAAGCGTAAACAGTAGTGTTGTTGCAATCATTGACATCAACAATATTACTTAACCAAGGGTATTCCTCAAACAAGTCTTGTGCTTGAGTAGAGACACTAAAAAAGCAAGTTGCCATTAATATCAAACATACTGTAAGTAAATTTCTTTTTGAAATTTTAGGGTTTAAGTAGTGATTGAAAAAGGTTTGCATAAAATGGTTTTTAATTTAAAAATAAGACAATACATTCCCAATTAGGTTTGTGTAAACCTTTGAGATATAAATAAAATAGATTTGTCGAATTTATAGCTTCATTATTCAGTATTTGTTCTTTAAGGGAAATAGAACAAATACTGAATAATGGCAATTAAAATCACTTACTATAAAGTAGTTTTCTATTCAACTACTTATACCTGAAAATATATTCTCAAGATTTGTTGTTGTCATATTTTATGCAACAAATTTGAACAATAAAGTTGATGTGTGAATAAACCACACACACATCAACAATTGTTGTTTTCAAACAGTGTTGTACAAATATTGATTTTGTGCGTAAAAGATGATTTTTGAGTAGGCTATACCCAAAGAGAGATAAAGGGTTTAGTATTTTTGTTGCGTCAATTAGTTTTTGTGTTAGTAATTAGTTTTCTAACTCAAATCTAAACCATTTAAGGGACTTTTGGCAAGTTTGTATGGGTTTTTTTATTATTTTTTTTAATTTATTGATGCAAGATAAATTGGGTAGACTTTTTATAAGTGTATAGATCTTTGGTTATCAGTAGTTTGTTGTTTGTTTGAAGTATAAGATTGTAGAAAGGGAGAAAAAGTTAAAATTAATAAGGAAGGAAAAAGAGCGGTCCTTGGTCAACAAAAAATAGTACTTGAAAGTACTATTTTTAAGTATTGATTTCCCCTCCAAAGAACCACTCTTAACTTGAGAAATGTTGCAAGAAATATCAAAAACCAATAATTTTGGGGGTATTGGGCTTGTTTGTTGAAAAAGTTGGCAGGCCCCCCCTACGAAGCCCGCCAACGAAATACAGATATGAGACTTATTCTGGGTGCTCAATAGTCTGCATTGACTACATAAAATCCATTCAATGTCTTTTATTCAAAGACTCTTATTTGATGACTATTCTCTTAACTGTTGATTGGTAGCCAGATTGAAGCTCAATCAAATATATTCCTGGTGTTTGATCGCTTAAATCAAAAGAGACTCTAGAGCTTTGAGCATTGGAATTCACTTCAATTGTTTCAATCAATCTACCTTGTAAATCAAAAATGCTAAGATTTTGTAATTCATTCATTTCGGTATCTAGATTTACCCAAAATTGTCCATTGCTTGGATTGGGGTAAACATTTAAATGTAATTCAGCTTCTATGTTTGATTTGCTGTCTTCTCCAAGGCGCATAGCAATTTGTCCATTTTCGTGTATCAAACTTTCCAAAGGTGGAGCAGTATGCTCGTCATTGTGGTTGATTAAGCCAAGTGGACCTTCAGTACAAGTCCAGATAGTTTCAATGCTGTAACCTACATTAAAGTTGTAGAAGTCAAAACAACTAAAATTGGTAGAAGAAGAACAATGCACTTCTCCATCTTCTGTATATAAAGTTGAGTAAGCACCATCACCACAACCGCCAGATTCGACATAAATGAAACCAAAGGTGCAATCGTCATTGATGATGTGGTAAACAAAGCTATTGGCACAACAATCACCTGCCACCAAAGTATTGACCAACCAAGGGAAGTCTTCAAAAGATACTGTGTGTGGATCAACTTCATTGCCACAAGTCCAAGTAGCTACCAAATCACTATCGTTAATTCCATAAGCAGACAAACAACTAAATCCTGGTGCGTCGGCACAATAGAAAGTACCATCGTCAAAGTACAATTTGCCACCAGCTGGAGATTGGATGTATACAAAACTATAAGTGCCTAAATCGTATACATTTACTGTTTCGCCAAAGCAGTCTGTTTGATTGACATAAGTAGTCAACCAAGGGAAAGTAGTAAATACATCATCTGCTGGTGGAGGCATATCACATGGATATTCGCCTATAATTTCTACACCTGCACAAGCAGCTGCACACGGATTTGGGTAAGTGTTGCCATCGGCTCCACAGACTACTATTTGTATGCAGTTTATATTTGGGTCGTTACAAGGGTCAACAGTTGTTCCATTGCAAGTCCAAACAACACTTGAATTCATATCGTTGATGCCATAGGCGTCTAAACAACTAAATCCTGGAGCATCTGTACAGTACAAAGTACCATCTTGGTAATACAAAGTACCTAAGCCATCTCCGCACTCATCACTTGAATCGATGTACAAGAAACTGTAAGTACCATTGCTAAAGAGTGTAATGCTGTTATTTGTACAACAGTTATTTACATCAACAACATTGTTCAACCAAGGGAAATTCTCAAGATCGAGCTCGTTTCCAGATGGCTCATAAGTCCAAACCACGGTACCATTTTGAAGGGCATTGAAAATGGCGTCGCTACAAATATCTGGACCAGAAGCATTTGAGCAAACAAAGCCACCATTACAATTGATGACAGAAGAGTTGCCTCCAGTACCTACAGGACAACTTGGGTCATATCCGCTATTCAACCAAAATAGTGTTTCTCCATTGAGGTCAAGTTGAATGATTTCTACTACACCGCAAGGATTGTCATTGTCTGCCAAGGCAGCTTGAACATTGTCAAGTGCTAAAATATCGTCTACACTACAGTTCGGTCCGCCAACACTACCACAAGACCAAGTTGCATCTGCTGCACCTAAACCATAAGCTGATACACAAGAAAAACCAGGACCATCTGTACAGTACAATACACCATCTTCAAAGTACAGCAAACCACTATTGGCTGTTGACACATAGACAAAAGAGTAGGTGCCTTCGTTGTAGACGCTTACAGTGGTGCCTTCACAGTTGTTGACATCTACTAGATTGTTCAACCAAGTGTAATCCGTAAATATTTGTGGATTAGAAATTTGACAATTTCCGTCTACACTTACTGTATAGCTATAAACTCTATCAGGACAAGTAGCTGAAGTATTCGGGAAAGTAATGGTGTATTCAGTTGTAGTTGTTGGACTAAAAGTAATCTCATCTCCATTTATACTTACATTGATGTTGGGGCTAACAACTGCTTCGCCAAAAGAACCACAGCCAAATGGTACATAAGCGATAGGACCAGGGCTATTGGAACCAGCAGGCCCACCAATACCCAATTCAAAAGATTCTGTGATGCTTTCTCCAGCACATATTAGGACGCTCCCAGCATCACAAGTAGCTTGTACAATGACATTGCTCTGTGTGATTGGGCTATTGTCCGTACAAGGATCAAGGGTTTGTGGAGGACAAGTAATGTTCTCTCCATCACAAGTAAAGGTGCGATTGTAGAAAGGTATTGGACTAGTTGTGCCTGGACCTTGTGGAATGGCTATACAATAATCAATTATTTGGTAAATGTATCCCAATGAATCGTGGTAATGTTCAATGACATTAGGAGCTATGAACAAATCTTCTGGTAATCCCAATTCGTTGAGTGGATTACTTAGAGGAGTAGGGCAAGCAACTGTAGGTTCTGTTGGTGTATTACAATCTTCGTCTACAATAACTTCAAAAACAAAAGTTTTAGTAGGACATTCATTGTTTCCTGGAGGGGTAACACTAATGGTGTATGAAGTAGTGCTTTGAGGGTAAGCATAAATATCTCCATTTTCTATAAATACATCCTGATTAGGTGTAACACTTACATTGCTTGCATCACTACCTATAGACGCCAAACAAGCATAAGGAATGGCAGGTATTTCTGAAACAACTACTGGGTTTGGACCAGGACCAGCAGGCTGGGTAGTATTGAAACCAAGAGAGAATGAAGTGGTATCTCCTTGACAAATATTTGATGTAAGGAATGGATACGAATCACATACTGATTCATAAACTACTGTACTTTCTAGAATATCTGAGTTGATACAGTTATCAGCAGTACTAGCAGGAACGCCTTCAGTATAAGGACATTCTAAAAGATTGCCATTGCAATCATAAGTTTTGTTGAAGTAAACTTGGTTGACACTTCCTAGAGGCCCTTGTGGCAATGGTGTACAATAGTCAATGACTTGATAAATGTATCCCAATGAATTGTGGTAGTGTTCTATGATGTTTGGAAATGGAACATTAACGCCCAATTCATTAAGTGGATCAGTCAATGGAGTTGGACAAATAGGTGAAGGGGCAGGAGGTTCGCATTCTGCAATAATAAAATTATAATTGTAACGATGGTTCAAACAAGTGATACCAAATGGATCTACATCAATATCATTGGCATAAGTTGTAGAGCCAGTTTCTAGTAAAATAACGTCAACAGTATTTTCATTGAGTGTTTCAGGAATAGAAGCTATTACACTGTAAAAGCTTGTAATTTCAAATCCAAGTGGGCATTCTCCTGTAGCAGGAAATGGAATGGTGATTGTATCTCCTACACAACCTTCAAAAGTAAAGCTGGTTTCTGTAGCTGCATCGGGGTAGCTACAATCTGCACCATTTTCTACAATGACCAAATAATTGAATGTTGGACCTGCTCCTAAGAATGGACCATCTGCACAAATGAAATCATTTAGGCTAGTAGTGTAAACTGTTGTTTGAGTTGGGAATACCGTTGCACTAGGTGTATTGTCAATCAATGTAGGCGAAGCAGTCCAATCACTCCATTGGTTGAATGGGAAATTGTCACAAGGAGCCGTTGGATTGGGTGGACAGTTGCAAGTAATTTCTCTTTTTAGACCAGGAATTTCCAAACTATCTCCAGCACAAATGGTATAAATAAGATCATAATCAGCATAATTGATGTCAGTGACGACAGTATCTATTGGTTCTGTTGGCGCACTACAATTTTCGTCTACGACTATTTGATAGACATAACTTCTTGGAGGACAAGCACCAGAAGTACTAGGGTAGTTAACTGAATAAGTAGTGGTGCTTGTTGGACTAAAAGTAATGTCATCTCCATCAATTGACATATTGATAATTGGAAGAACGAATGGATCTTCAAATTCATCACAATTAAATGGAGGAAGAGCACCTGGAGGACCTCCAGGACCTGGAGCAGAAAGTGTAAATTCAAATGATCTGGTAATGCTTTCTCCTAAACAGATGGTATCTGTTGCCAAATAACAACTAGCTTGAAATGAATTGAGTCCTGTTGGGACTGTAGTGGTGTTTTCTAAACAAGAGAGATTTGTTATGTCACAAGTAAGAGAAGTTCCATCACATAAGAAGGTTTGGTTGTAGTATGGTGGAGTCCAAGTAGGACCTGGTGGAGGTGGTACTTCAGAACAATAGTCAACAACATGATAAATGTATCCCAAAGAATCATTGTACAATTCAGTGATATTTGGATTTTGTACAAAGTCAGGGAATATTAAATCCGTGAAAGCATTGGATATTGGATCAGGACAGACAAGTTCTGGCACTTCTGGGCAATCTCCACCTGTTACTACTTGTACATAGTAAGTGATGACATTGGGTGTAACACAGGGCGGACTACCTGGACCACCTGTATTTCCATTAGAAACATTGTAGGTTGTACTTGTTGTAGGAAACACCGTAAAGCCTCCATCACTAATGATGTAATTGATAGTGCTCAAAGGATCAGTGCTAATAGAAGGACTGTCTTGTACAAAGCAAGGTTCTGAACCAACAGGACCTTGTGGTGGTGCTGGTGGCGGCGGCGGTGCTTGTAAGAAGACAGAGCTACCTGCACAGATGGTCAATGTATCTACTGTAGAGGTTTCTTCTGCCTCTTGCAAACAAGTTTCACCTGTTTCTACTTCAATGTAATAAGTGGTGGTATTGGGTTCGACACAAGGAGGAGAACCTGGTCCACCAGAAGCCCCTGTACTAACAGTATAGGTGGTATTGTTTGTGGGGAATACAGTATATCCACCTGGGCTACTAATGGAAGAGCCGTCGTTATAAGGACTAATGTTTGTAGTGTTACTTACCATACAAGGTGGTGAACCAATGGGACCTTGTGGTGGTGCTGCTGGTGGTGGCGGTGCTTGTAAAAATATAGAATCGCCCAAGCAAATACTTAGCGTATCTTGTGCTTGGCTCTGTAAATTAAACAAACAACAAACCAAGGTTGCCAATAAAAAATAAATTGAATTTGGGTGTTTCTTTTTCATAGCAAAAGATTTAAATTTTGGGTGTTTAAAATAAGCTGTAGGTTTGAGTAATTGTGATGACATAGAATGCTCGTTAATATTTTGTGCTAAACTTTATTGAGATAAATGCATAGGTGTGCTTGCTTGAATGATTTTGAAAGCATTCAACAAAAGATACCTATTATCTAAATTTAGTTTAGATAAAATAAGTTATAAAAAATAAATAAAACAGTAATTTGAGCTTTGCAATAAAGATATGCAAAGGCACATAGCCCCTTAATTAAATTTGCTATAAAGTGTGGTTATGTTATATTGAAGGAAAAGTAGAATGGTTTTTGGTGTTAATCTAAATATAGCCCCCTATATTAATTGTTTGTATGACCATTACTTTTGATGTCCCAAATCTAAACCATTTTATACCACATTGTCAAGTTTTTTTTGATTTTTTTTTTGATTTTTATTTGGATAATTCATTTTTATTGTTTTATTATGCTTTCTGCTTGTTGGATATAGTGTTTTTCTTTTATTTGTATTATCCTATAGACGAAGGGCAAAACTTGCAAGTCTACGCCCGATGGTAGTGATTAGCCCACAGTCCCGATTTTTTCGGGACGAGGACTATAAACGGACAGCGGGGACACACTTTACAAACGAAGCCCCCAACATTCCGTCCTATTCCTTTTCATTATTTTTAGAAGTGCTTTCTTTCAAAAAAGAAATATTTCTTTTAAGACCAGTAAATTTTGTTCTCTTAACAGCAGATTTTTTAAATACCTTTTGAAAAACTTCTTGGGTCAATTCTTCCCAGTCTGATTTTTTCATTTCTAGTAAATCTGGATGTGGCTCAAAATTTTCTTCTTGGTGTTTGGTAGAAAAACGATTCCAGGGACAAACCTCTTGGCATACATCGCAACCAAACATCCAATTGTCCATTTTATTTTTAAATTCATTGGGAATGGCTTCTTTTAATTCGATGGTTAAATAAGAAATACATTTACTCCCATCAATGACTTGGTCGGCAACTATTGCATTTGTAGGGCAAGCGTCAATGCAACGGGTACACGTACCACAATAATCTTTGATGGGACCATCTACTTCTAAATCCAAATCTATGATGAGTTCTGCTAGAAAAAAATAAGAACCAGCCTCTTTGTTGATGAGTAAACTATTTTTGCCAATCCAACCTGTCCCGCTTTTTGCCGCCCAAGAGCGTTCCATTACAGGAGCCGAGTCTACAAAACAACGACCATTGATGTCACCAATTTGTTCTTGTAAACTGTGTAAGAGTTCTTTTAATTTATCCTTGATGATAAAATGATAATCTTTTCCGTAAGCATACATAGATATTTTGGGAGCTGTTGTATCCTTTTGTTTTTGGGGAGTATAATAATTGTACAATAGTGTTACTACTGATTTGGCTCCTGGAACCAAAAGACTAGGGTCGAGTCGTTTGTCGAAATGATTCGCCATATAAGCCATTTTGCCTTGATAGTTGCGTTTGAGCCATTCTTCCAATTTGGGCGCATCTTCATTTAAAAATTCAGCCTTAGAAATACCGACATATTGAAAGCCCAAACGGTAAGCTTCCGACTTTAAAAATTGTGTATGTTTTTGTTTTTGCGTCATTTAATAATGGGTAAAGTTAATTATTTTTTTTAGGATTATGTCAATAATTAATTTGACATTTTGAAGTCTAAAACCCATTGTTTTTAAAGGAATGTATAAGCTGTAAATTTGTCAATTGGATAATAGTACTTTCTTATTTACTTGAAACCATTTTAAATCATTTGCGTAAAATCCAGCATATTACCTATGTGCCAAATTTATTTATCCTCTCAATAAAATTAGTTATGAAGACAAAAAAAAGAAACACTTCATTAGGCCTGCTATTATCTTTTATTATATGTATGTTTATATCTTGGGATACCCATGCTCAGGTGGTAGATATGCAGTTTGACACAAGATTGGACTGTTCCAACAACCAATTTTGTGCCACTATGCAATTGACTTCACAAGACAATTCTGTTTTTGAGTTGGGCAATTCTTCTATTTATTTTTTATACAATGAGCAAGCCCTCTCATTTAATTCTTATAGCTCTATCAATTTCAATACATTAGATACTGATTGCAATGGTCAAATCAGTCTTTGGGCAGAACACGCCTATGATGGTACATCTGTTCCTGGAGAATTTTTGTTGACAATGGTGTTGAATACCGATGGAGTAAGTTGTCCAAGCATCGACAACAGTCGGGTAGATGTTGGAGAAATTTGCTTTGATATTTTAGATCCAAGTGCCTCACCCGATTTGGCATTCAATCTAAAATTTACCCAGTTCAATAGTTCAATCAACAATGCTGTAGACCACATTGGAATTGGTAACCTACTAGGGTTTACTCAAAGTGGTTCCTTAGATTGTGCGAATCAATCTGGTGCAGTACTCAAACTCACTGCTTTTTTGGAAGGGACCTATGATGAAGCGAGTGGAGAAATGACAACTGATCTTTTAACAAGTAACCTATTGCCACTAAGTCAGCCCTTTAACACAGCTCCTTACAATTATACAGGTAGCGAAAGCCTTAGTAGTTTTCCACCAGATGTGGTTGATTGGGTATTGTTGGAGTTGCGAGATGGCAACAATATACAAACAATGCTTGACCAGAAAGCAGTGTTGATTAAAAAGAATGGTACTTTGGTGGATGTCAACAACAATGATGTTTTGGGTTTTGATGTGGCGGCTGGAAATTATTACATTGTCATTCGTCATAAAAGACACTTAGATGTAGTAGGCTCAGAAATGTTGTCACTTGGTAGCAATCCCATTATTTACGATTTCTCAATTGGACAAGATAGAGCGATGGGAACAGAGCAGCTAAAAAATATGGGAGGACGTTATACGCTGCTTTCTGGAGATTATGACGGCAATGGTATCCAAAACAACTTGGATTTTAATCTTTGGAAACAAGACAATGCGGCAGTATTACAATATTTACCCTTTGACGGAGACGGAAATGGCATTGTCAATAATTTAGATTACAATCTTTGGTTTAGAAATCGAAGTAAAGTTGGTTTTGAGGCTATTCAGTTTTAAGTGAGATAGATATGTATATTTTTTTATTTCAATGCATTTATTGATTATTTTTTTAATATTTCAAAACGGTCTGCTTATTTGTACAAGTCCTTGATTTTCAAGCCTTATGTTTTTCTTATAATTTCCATTCAACTTCTTTAAGTGTCGCTTATATGACACTTAAATCTCAATACGCCTATTAAATTTGCATCAGCTTAACAACTATATCCCTTCCTTATGCCATTTTGCCAAAATGGCAACATCCCACAATATTACTATACCTAAATTGCAAATAAGCTGATTGATTCATTTAGCTGTTTTGTATTACCTTACCTTCTTTTATAAGGAGTTAAGAACCTGTCTAAAAATAGCTTAAAAGACAATGGCAAAGACCAGTAAGGGATTTTTAGACAGGTTCTAAGAAATACTGTAACTAATTTATAGGCAAATTATGAGAAACTTATTGCTGGGTGTATTGTGTTCTTTTTGTGCCTTTTTTTGTTTCCCTCTAACAGCACAAGAAGCCGTCAAAGTATGGGATGATGCTCTGACCAAATCCAATCAAGAACGATTGGTAGAATTACAAGGACTTCAAAATGAACGAGTTCTAGAATTAAACAAAAACACATTGGTTGATTTTTTGGAACAAGTCCCTCAAAGATTTGAAAATCAAAACAAAAACAATCAAGAAAACTTATTAGAGTTGCCATTACCCAATGGAACAACTATGGTTTTTGAAATAACTGAATCTTCTAATTTTGAGCCTGAACTGGCTCAGAAATTTCCACAAATTAAATCTTATCATGGCATAGCAGTTGACCAAAGCGGTACAACACTGCGTTTGGCAGTTGGTGACCAAGGCTTTAATGTTTTTATCATTGGAAAAACCACTGGTACTGTTTTAATAGAACCCTTAGACGAAAAAGCGAGCCAATATGTCGCTTATCATAAGGAAGATATACTCAAAGCAAACGACGATTTGGTTTTTAAATGTCAAACCCAAGCTGTTGAAGGCAAAGAGCTCAAGCCTGAAGGAAGTAATTTTAAGTCAGAAGATTTTTGTTACTTAAAAACCTTCCGT
>JAHDIA010000833.1 GCA_020631035.1 Chitinophagales bacterium
ATGATGCGATGCTGCTAGGTATCGGTATGCGTCCCTATGAATTGATGTTGCAATTATTGGCAAAAAAAGACGATCCTTTTTCGGGTGGTCGGACTTATTACAACCATCCTTCTTTTAGAAAAGAGGGTTTTCCTACTATTCCGCACCAATCTAGTGCCACAGGTATGCAGGTAATTCCTGCTACAGGTGCTGCTCAAGGTATTGCTTACCTACAATCACAAAAATTAGATTTTACTGACAATGACGCCATTGTTTTGTGTTCTTTGGGTGATGGTTCAGTAACAGAAGGAGAAGTTTCAGAAGCTTTTCAGTTTGCTGCACTCAAACAATTGCCCATTATCTATTTGGTACAAGACAATGAATGGGGTATTTCTGTAACTTCAGCAGAGGCTCGTTCAATGGATGCTTATGAATATGCAGCTGGATTTAAAGGTTTGCATAGAAAACAGGTAGATGGCAGTGATTTTGTTAAATCCTACCACGCCATTACCGAAGCTTATGAGTTTGTTAGAAAAAACAGAGTGCCACTTTTGCTTCATGCCAGTGTTCCTCTTTTGGGGCATCACACTTCTGGTGTTCGTAAAGAGTGGTATAGAACAGACGAAGACCTTGCCAAGCACGCTGAAACTGATCCCATTTCTATACTGACGCCTTATATGATGCAAGCGGGTTTTACGCCCAATGAATTGGAAGAGTGGAATCAAGAAATTGAGACGGAAATAAGAACAGATTTTGAGAAAGCACACAATGCAGATGAACCTGATATAGCTAGTTTGACAGCTCATATATTTGCTCCAACTCCTATTACTGAAGAAAAAGGTGAACGTTGTCCCAAGGGAGGGAATACAGTGGTAATGGTAGATGCGGCTTTGTTTGCTGTTGAAGAGATTATGCGAGAAGATCCCAAAGCTTTGTTGTATGGTCAAGATGTGGGCAAACGTTTGGGTGGAGTGTTTAGGGAAGCGGCTACCTTGGGTGACAAATTTGGTGATGCACGGGTGTTCAATACTGCAATTCAAGAGGCTTACATCATTGGGTCTACGGCTGGAATGTCGGCTACGGGCTGTAAACCGATAGTCGAAATTCAATTTGCTGATTATATCTGGCCAGGTATCAATCAATTGGCTACGGAATTGGCAAAGTCTTGTTTTTTGTCCAATGGTCAGTTTCCTGTTCAATCGCTCATTCGGGTTCCGATTGGGGCTTATGGTGGTGGTGGTCCTTATCATTCGGGAAGTGTTGAAACGAGTTTGTTGGGCATCAAGGGTATCAAGGTGGTTTATCCTTCCAATGCAGCAGATATGAAGGGTTTGCTCAAGGCGGCTTTTTATGATCCCAATCCTGTGGTGATGTTGGAACATAAGGGTCTGTATTGGTCGAAAGTACCTGGAACGGATGCGGCTAAAACGGTTGAGCCTAGTGAGGATTATGTGCTTCCTTTGGGTAAGGCAAATGTCTTTTTGGAGGCTAGTGAGGAAATGCTTGAAAATGGGGAAAGTCTAGTGGTCATCACTTATGGTATGGGGGTTCACTGGGCGTTGAATGCTGCCAAAAAATTTGAGGGAAAAATTGAGGTCTTGGACTTGCGTACTTTGAATCCGCTTGATATAGATTCGGTCTATGCTTCTGTTAAAAAACACAATAAAGCGATCGTTCTAACAGAAGAAACCATTGATAATTCTTTTGGACAGAGTTTGGCAGGACGTATTAGTGAGCATTGTTTCCAGTTTTTGGATGCGCCTGTTCGTTGTATTGGGGCAGTCAATTTGCCTGCGGTTCCGCTTAATTTAAAATTGGAAAGGGCCATGTTGCCAAATGCGGAGAAGGTGGCTGTGGTGATGGGGGAATTGTTGGATTATTAGTATGGAACGTTGGGGCTTTGGATGTTCGGGGCTCCCTGCTATCCGTTTCAAGCCTGTAGACATCCCAAAAATTGGGATAATCTCTACAGGGCTTTCCACTGCT
>JAHDIA010000104.1 GCA_020631035.1 Chitinophagales bacterium
TGCGACCCTTCGGTTGTTTTGTTCTAGAAATTCCATCGCAAAATGAATGCCTTTAAGCTGCCGTCCTTTGATGTCTAAATTTCTAGGAACACTGGAACCTCCACAAAGCAAGACTGCATCGTAACGTTCTAGTAGTTCAGCAGCCCTAATGTCTTTTCCTACTTCGGTATTGAGAACGAATTTAATGCCTGCTCTTTGCATTAAATAAAGGCGGCGATCTAGGATAGATTTGGAGAGTTTGAAGTCTGGAATACCATAGCGGAGTAAGCCACCTGCTTTGTCTTGTTTTTCAAATAGGCTTACCCAATGCCCCATTTTGTTGAGTTGATCGGCAGCGGCCAGTCCTGCTGGTCCCGAACCGACAATGGCAATTTTTTTATTGCTGCGTTGAGTGGGCATATTGGGTTTGACCCAACCTTCGGCAAAGGCTCTTTCAATGATGGATTTTTCGATGTATTCGATAGTGACTGCATCGCTATTGATGCCCAAGACGCAAGAAGCTTCGCAAGGGGCAGGACAAATCCGCCCTGTAAATTCTGGGAAGTTATTGGTGGCACTCAGTAGCTTGTAAGCTTTCTCCCATTGATTTTGGTAGACCGCATCGTTGAAGTCTGGAATGAGATTGCCCAATGGACAGCCGTTGTGGCAAAATGGGACACCACAATCCATACATCGAGCGGCTTGTTGTTGCTTGTCTCTATCGCTGCTTTTTTTGTAAAACTCACCAAAATGTTGGATGCGTTCTTGGACGTTTTCTGTTTCTGGTAAATTTCTTTTGATGAATCTAAATCCGTTGAGGTCTCCCATATTAACTTGCTTTTATTGATTTGAGGTAAGCAGTTGCTTGCTGTTCCAATACCCGTTTGTATTCTGTAGGAATGATTTTGACAAATGCATTTGGTGTTTGTTCCCAATTGTTGAGCAGTCTCAATGCTTTTTGACTAGCGGTATAACTGCAATGGTTTTTGAGTAAGTTGTGAATTTTGTTGAGGTCTTTGTCTGTTGGGCTTTCAATCAGTACCATTGATTGATTGAGTAAATGTTCTTCAAAATGTTCTTGGTGGATGTAGGCAATTCCTCCACTCATTCCTGCGGCAAAGTTTTTGCCTATTCCCCCCAATATTAGTACTGTTCCGCCTGTCATATATTCGCAACCATTTTCGCCTATGCCTTCTACGACCACATTGGCTCCACTGTTGCGGACACAAAAGCGGTCACCTGCCCTTCCATTGATATAAGCTTCGCCCGCTGTTGCTCCATAAAGTGCTACATTACCGATGATGACATTGTCTTCAGCACTTATATCCAATTGTGGAAAAGGGCTGACTGATAGTCTTGCTCCGCTCAAGCCTTTGCCAAAATAATCATTGGCTTCTCCTTCGAGTGCAAAGTTGATCCCTTTGCAAGTAAAAGCCCCAAAACTCTGCCCTGCGGAACCTTGAAAACGAATGGAAATGCTGCCAATGGGCAAGCCTTTTGCCCCATAGCGTTTGGTAATTTCATTGGAGAGCATTGTACCTGTTGCTCTATCCGTACTGATAATGGAAAATACACCTGAGTAACGTTCCTTGGCTTTGATTGCTCGTTCTGCAAGATAAAGGAGTTTTTTGTCGAGTATGTTTTCTAGTCCATGATTTTGTAATTTTGAGGCATAAAGAGTGGTATTTCGTGTATTGTTTTCTTGGTACAATATGGATTGTAAATTGAGGTTTTGCGATTTCCAATGTCGATTGGCTTGGTCAATTTCTAGCAAGTCGGTTCGCCCCACGAACTCATTGATTGTTCGCACACCGCATTCTGCCATTATTTCTCTTAAATGTTGTGCTAAGAATGTAAAGTAGTTGATGAGATGTTCTACTTTTCCTGCAAACTTTTGTCGGAGTGATTCGTCTTGGGTGGCAATACCCACAGGACAGGTATTGAGATGACACTTGCGCATTAAGATACAACCTTCAACTACTAGGGCAGCGGTGGCAATCCCCCACTCTTCTGCTCCAAGCATAGTGGCAATTGCCAAGTCTCGACCTGTGCGGATTTGACCGTCGGTTTGTAGGACAACTCTGTCTCTTACTCCATTTTTGACCAATGTTTGATGGGTTTCGGATAGTCCAATTTCCCAAGGTAATCCAGCGTGTCGAATGGAACTGAGTGGGGAGGCTCCCGTTCCTCCATCGTAACCTGAAATGAGAATGTGGTCGGCGTGGGCTTTGGTGACACCTGATGCAATGACGCCTACTCCTGTTTTGGCAACCAATTTGACAGAGATGCGTGCTTTGCGGTTGGCATTTTTTAAATCAAATATGAGTTGGGCTAAGTCCTCGATAGAATAAATATCATGATGTGGTGGTGGGGAAATCAATCCGACTCCTGGTGTAGCATTTCGGACTCTGGCGATGTTTTTATTCACCTTGTGTCCTGGCAATTGTCCGCCTTCTCCTGGCTTGGCTCCTTGTGCCATTTTGATTTGTAATTCTTCGGCATTGCTTAGGTAGTTGATGTCTACCCCAAAACGTCCAGAGGCAACTTGTTTGATGGCAGAGTTTTGACTGTTCCCATTGGGCAATCGTGGGTAGCGTGCTTCGTCTTCGCCACCTTCGCCACTATTGCTTTTGCCACCAATGCGGTTCATCGCTATTGCCAAAGTGGTGTGTGCTTCGTGGCTAATGGAGCCAAAAGACATCGCACCTGTGGCAAACCTTTTGAAAATGTTTTCGATTGGCTCAACTTCTTCTATTGGAATGGCTTTGCCTTTTTTGATTTTAAAAAAGCTCCTTAAAGTGCTATTGTTGTGTTCCAATTGGTCGATGGTCGCTGCAAATTGTTGGTAAATGTTGTATTGATTGCTTTGGGTGGCATATTGCAATAGATGAATGGATTGTGGATTAAATAAATGGTATTCTCCTCTGCGTTTCCACTGGTAATTCCCCAAATCAGGCAGTTCTGTTGCATTGTATTCAAAAGCTGCTTGGTGGCGTACTTCGTTTTCTCTTTGTAAATCTTGAAAGCGCATTCCTTCGATTCGCGTGACTGTTCCTTTGAAACATTTGTCTACTACTTCTTGTGAGATGCCCAATGCCTCAAAAGTCTGTGCGCCTTTGTAAGACGCCAAGGTAGAGACGCCCAATTTAGACATAATTTTGAGTAGGGCTTTGTCTACGGCTTTCTTGTAATTTTTGATGGCAACACTTGGGCTAGTGCTCTCCACTTTGGTCGAGATACCATTTTGTTCAGCAAGATTTCTACAGCTTATCAGAGCCAAGTAAGGATAAATTAAATCGGCACCATAAGACAAGAGTGTGGCAAAATGATGTGCTTCCCAAATGTCTCCCGCCTTGACAATTAGTGTGGCTTCTTTGCGCAATCCTTTTTGAATGAGGCAATGATGCAATGCACCCACTATCATCAAGCTTGGAATGGGTTTTAAATTTTTGTTGATGGCTGTATCTGTCAAACACAAACATTTGTTACCCAATAGTATTGCTTGATAGGCTTCTTCGCAAATTCGCTCAATGGCATTCTCCAAAGTTTCTTCTTGGGTGTACAGTATATCAACATACTTTATTTGTGTAAAGTCGAGTTTGCTTTCTTGCAATTTATTCAGTTGTTCACTGTCTATGAGTGGAGAATCAAAGCGAATGGTTCTGGCGTCTTCTGGTCCTACCCCTATGAGCTTACTACCTCCACCAATGAGGGTTGATAGACTCATATAATAGTTCTCCCTAAGCGAGTCTATGGGTGGATTGGTTACTTGGGCAAACTGCTGTTTAAAGTAATTGGCAAGGTGCTGCGAAATCTTGGAGAGTACCGCCAATGGAATGTCTGCTCCCATTGAACCAATGGGTTCTTTTTCTTTGCTCATCATTGCATTGAGGATGAGTTTTTCATCTTCTTGGCTCATACCAAAAGCTATTTGCATTTGCTTGAGTGGAAGTGGGAGTTTATCAGCCTCAACTGTAGATGTTTTTAAATCATTGATGTGTAGTGCATTTTGTTCCAACCACTCTTGATAAGGTTTCCTTTGGCAAATAATCTCCTTGAGTTCCTTGTCTGAAATGATGCGTTGTTCGTCTAAGTCGGCCACTAACATTTTACCTGGCTCCAAACGTCCTTTGTAGTTAATTTTGCTTTGGTCTATATTGAGGCAACCCGCTTCGCTACCCAATACCAACAAATCATCCGAAGTTGTAAAATACCTAAGTGGTCTCAAGCCGTTTCGGTCTAGGGTCGCTCCCAATACACAACCATCGGTAAAGCAAATTGCCGCAGGACCATCCCAAGGCTCCAATAGACTTTCGTGGTATTGGTAAAAAGCTTTCTTGTACTCCTCAATATTTGGATTGTTTTGCCAAGCTTCGGGTATCATCATCATCATTGCGTGTGGTATGGAACGGCTGGCTCTTTGTAGGAAGTCTACCACATTGTCGAAGTTACCCGAATCAGATAAGTAGGGATCACAGACGGGGAAAATACGACTCAATTCTTTTTGGTCTTGGGCAACTTTGGAAATGTATTGCTCCCTACTATGCCACCAATTGAGATTGCCCTGAATGGTATTGATTTCTCCGTTGTGGGCAATGCATCTAAAAGGCTGTGCCAGTTTCCATTTGGGCAAGGTATTGGTAGAGAAACGACTGTGTACAATGGCAAGAGCCGAAGCAAATGTGGGTTCTTGTAAATCTAAAAAGTAAGGTCTGAGTTGTAGTGCAGTTAACAAACCTTTGTAAACAATGGTTTTTGATGAAAGCGAAGCGATGTAAAAATCGTCTCTCAATTCAGGATGTGATTCGTAAATTTCCTTTAAAATTGAGGAACGCAAAAAGTAAAATCTTTTCTCTAGATCTTTGTAATTGAATGCCCTGGTTTTAAAAAATATTTGTACAATATTGGGTTCAGAGTCCAAAGCGGTTTGTCCCAACATAGCATTGTTGCTTGGTACAATTCGTTTGTGAAATATTTCAAAATCGTAGGCAGCCGCATACTTTTGAATGATGGTATGACAATAATGCTGCTGTTCGGCTTCTCTGGGAAAGAAAAACATGCCCACTCCGTATTTTCCTGGAGCAGGCATATTTGTAACTGAAGTTTGTATAGTCTCTTTAAAAAATTGATGAGGAATTTGTAGCAGTATGCCTGCTCCGTCTCCTGTATTTTCCTCACAACCACAAGCTCCTCTATGCTCCATATTTTCGAGTATTTGCAAAGCAGAATCTATGATGTAATGACTTGATTTCCCCTTGAGGTCTGCAATGAGCCCTACCCCACAAGCATCAGATTCGGCTGAGGGAACATATAGTCCTTTGTATTGGTCGCTTGTTTCTTGCATAAATTTAATTTATAAGGTAAAGACGCAAAATCTCGCGTCTTTACCTACTTTTCATCCTATCCCATATATGAAAAATTCCCATTGATTTAAGCAAATCGTTAATATTCCAAACTCTTTTTTTTAGGAGCAAATATTTTGTGCTGCGTCGCTACTTCACTACCCGCTATCCGCTACTACTCCTCATTTGGGGTAGGCACAATCCCGATGGTCAATCAGTATCTATTTCAATACTTGGACAACCGAAAGGACAATCGGGACTACACTGCGGGGTATCCGCTACTATCGGGGCTAGACTATAATGTTTAGAACCTGTCTGAAAACCCTCTTACTGGTCTGCGACTTCGTCTCAACTACAGAATAGGTTTTCAGACAGGTTCTTAGTCGCATTCGCAGAGAACATTTTTTTTAAATCTATTACTCTACAAGCTCCTGGTGTATTTACACCAAAAACTTGTATACGTAGAGTAATAGGTCATGAATAAGCTCTTTTAATTGTAGGCTGGTAATTCGTGTTCGCAAATGTCCAATCCTTTTTCTTCTTCTTCTTCCGACACCCGAATACCAATGGTTATTTTAAGGATATAAAACAGTAGAAAAGCAAATGTAAAAGAAAACGCTCCTACTGCTAAAATACCAATGAGTTGATCTGACAACTCTCCGACCCCTTGGTCGAAATTGCCGAAGATTGCCACTGCCAATGTTCCCCAAATACCACAAACAAGGTGAACAGAGGTCGCTCCTACAGGATCATCTAGTTTTAGTTTGTCAAAAAAACTGACTGCCAAAGGAATAAGTATGCCCGCAATGAATCCAATGATGACTGCACTGTTAACGCTTACTGAATCGGCTGAGGCAGTGATGCCAACCAGTCCGCCCAATATGCCATTCATCACCATTGTAACATCGTGTGTTTTGAACATAATGTAAGAAGTGATTGCCGCTCCAATAGCTCCTGCTGCTGCTGCCATAGAAGTGGTTGTAAAAACCAATGAAACCAATTGTGGGTTGGCATTGAGTACCGATCCGCCATTGAAACCATACCACCCAAACCAGAGTAAAAAGACACCAACGGCTGCCAATGGAATGCTATGACCACGTATGGCTCTAATGCCTTTGGGTGTGTATTTTCCTGAACGAGGTTTGAGTAGTATGATACCTGCAAGGGCCGCCCAGCCTCCTACAGAATGTACAATCGTGGAGCCTGCAAAATCGTAGAAACCCAACTCGTCTAGCCATCCTGCGCCCCATTTCCAAAATCCTGTAATGGGATATGAAATCATAACAAATAAGGTTGCAAATATGAGAAAACTATTTAGTTTGATCCGTTCGGCAACTGCCCCAGAAACAATGGTCGCACCTGTGGCAGCAAACATTGCTTGAAAAATAAAGTCGGTCCAATAAGTATAATCGCCATAGGCCATTGTCATATCTTGAGGTGTAGGATTTAGAAAAAATTTAGGCCATACAAAAAAGCCTCCTTCGTTTACCCCTGGATACATCAAATTAAAACCGACAAACCAATAGGTCATCAAGCCAATGCCTATAATCATAGAGTTTTTGAATAAAATATTGACTACATTTTTGCGGCGGACAAAACCTGCTTCAAGTGTAGAAAAGCCCAAGTGCATAACAAATACCATCGTAGCTGCCACCATTATCCAGAGATTGTTGGTGGTAAACATAGCAGTATCAGCAGCAGCTTGGGCCGAATGGGCGGCAGCCAGTGCCGTTTCGCTTTGTTCTATTAACTCTGGAACAACTTTGTTGGATATATTGAGAAATGTTGGGAGCATATTTAATTGATTGATTTGGTGAAAAGAATCAGTTTATAGAGCCGCTTCGAGGTTTTCCCCTGTTCTGATGCGTTGAAATACTTCAACATTGGTCACGATGATTTTGCCATCGCCAATCTTTCCTGTTCTGGCATTGACAGCAATGGTATTGATGACCATATCTAAATCTTCTTCTTTGACAATGACTTCTAATTTGAGTCTGGGAATGTAACCTGAATCATAGGTTGCGCCCCTATATACAACCTCTTCGGATTTTTCTCGTCCGTGTCCTTTGACTTCGAGAAAAGTAAAAAAATGAATACCTATTTCTTCTAAGCCTTCTTTGACATCTTCAAATTTTGATGATCTAATTATGGCTTCTATTTTTTTCATGGTACTTTTAGTTGATGTTTGATGGCTTTAAATTAATTGGCTTCTAGAAAAAAAACTGAAACATCATTGGCAAAATTGTTATTTCCAAGAAGCAATCACGAACATCTAAAAAACTGATTGTCAACAAAATAACACCTTAACAGATTGTTATGGCCACATCGAAAACGGAAGATGTATTTAAATTGGTCAAGTCGCTTTCTAAGGCAGAAAAGCGGGCTTTTAGAGCGTATGCACAGCGGATACAAGATGAGGGAAGCTTGTTGTATGTACGCTTATTTGATTTGATGGATCGGCAAAAGGAATTGGATGAAGGGGCAATCAAAAAGCAAATCAAAGATTTAGATGGTTCTCGTTATGCCAATCTCAAGCGACATCTATACCAGCAAATTTTGATCAGTTTGCGCTTGTTGTACAAAGAGCGAAGACCCAATATCAAAATACGAGAATACATTGATTTTGCCTATGTTTTGTATGGACGTGGTTTGTATATACAAGCCCTTAAAGTTTTGGAGAAGGCAAAAAAAATGGCAAAGAAACACCACACTGATTTTTCTTTGTTGACCATTGTAGAGATTGAAAAAATGATTCATTCTCGCCACATCACCCGTGCGTCCTCTCAACCCATTGATGACTTGATGGGAGAAGCTTCGCAAGTAAGCCGTACCATTGTTGGTCGAATTGATTTGAGTAATTTACGGCTTAAATTGCATAAGTTTTATGTGGAACAAGGACACGTTAAAAATGAAGAAGAACTCAGCAAGATACAGAACTATTTTAAACAAAACCTCCCTAAAAAGTTAACCGAGGCTGAATTGGGAATGATGGAATTGGTGTATTTGTACCAATCATATGTTTGGTATTACTATATTTTGAATGATTTTAAGAATTGCAAACTGTATGCCGCAAAGTGGGTAGACAATTTTAAATCTTCGGAGGAATTGCGTAGTAGGGATGTCGATTTGTTTATGAGAGGCTATCATTATCTTTTGACTTCTCTCTACAATTTAAAGGAGGTCGATGAATTTAAAAAACACTTAGGAGAGTTAGAGATGTTTAGAAAAAGTCAGTATTCAAAATTCAATGCCAATTCCAAAATCATTTCATTTTTATATGTTCACAGTGCTCGGCTCAATTTGCATTTTTTACAAAGAACGTATCAAGAAGGTTGTGCTCAAATTTACCGAACACTTAGGCGTATCAAACGCTACGAAAATGAATTGGACGAGCATAAGGTAATGGTCTTGTATTTTAAGATTGCCTGGATGTATTTGGGGAACCAAGAGGCTGCTAACTCGCTTAAATACCTCAAAAAAATAATCGAAATGACGCCTGTTGCTTTGCGAGATGACATTCAGGCTTATACGCGTTTGATGTATTTGATGGCGTATTACGATTTGGAACATTTTAATGATTTGCCTAAGCTAGTCAAAACCTATACCCGTTTTTTTGCAAAGAAAAAAGAAAAGAACAAACTGCAAAGCTGCGTTCTCAATTTGTTCCAAGAATTGGCGGATGCTCCCATTTTAGATCGCAAGGCTATTTTAAAAAAACACTTAGCCGAATTAAAAGTCCTACAATCTAGTCAATTTGAGAAACGTGCCTTTTTGTATTTGGAAATCATTCCTTGGATTGAAGGGAAACTTGGTTTGGGATGGAATAGGTAAATCAGATATGATATTTTTGTTGTACATAATGCCCACAAGTCCTAATCCACAATCAAACGACCTCCTCTACGCCTGATGGAAGTGGTACCCACTGCTGAGACAGACCTGTGAGACAAGGAGGAGCGACGGCTGACGCTAGGAAGACTAGCTCCGACTATGGCGAACGGACTGGTGAGGCAGTGCGTACAAACGGACAGCAGGGAGACACGATGGTTTGAAAGAGGGACGTTCCGTACTAATTGAAAAAATTAACTTTCCAACTCTTTCAAAGCAATCCAGGACATCAAACCGATGCTGGTTTCGAGTGCATTTTCGTCTATATCGAAAGTGGGCGTATGTAAGTTGGAGGTAATGCCTCTTGCTTCGTTGCGGATGCCCAAACGGTAAAAACAGCAGTCGGCTTTTTGGGTGTAATAGGCAAAGTCTTCTGCACCCATTCGCAAAGGAATGTCCACCACCTTGTCGGCTCCTAAAAAGTCAACAGCGGCAGCTCTACAACGTCCAGTCAAAGCTTCGTTGTTGTACAAACAGGGATAGCCCACTCTGATGTCTACCTCACAACTTCCGTCCATTGCTTCGGCAACATTTTGGGCAATTTTTTTAATTTTTTTATGCGCTTCAAAACGCCATTTTTCGTCTATGGTTCTAAAGGTTCCCTCGATTTTTACTTCGTCGGGAATGACATTGTTGAAACCTCCTACAGAATTGATTTTACCAAAGGACAAAACCGACGGAATGGTCGGATTGGCCCGACGGCTCACGACTTGTTGTAGGGCAACAATGATGTGCGAAGTCATCAATACAGGGTCAATGAATTTATTGGGAACGGCGGCGTGCCCTCCTTTGCCTTTGATGGTCATACGGATTTCGTCGGCAGAGGCCATTGCCAAACCTGGTCTAAAACCGACCTTACCTGCTTCTAGTGGCGGATGTACATGCTGTCCTACGACACTAACAGGCGTGGGATTTTCCAATACGCCATCTCTAATCATTAAGGACGCACCTCCTGGGGCTTGTTCTTCGGCTGGTTGGAAAATGAGTTTGACGGTTCCTTCAAAATCGTCTTTGATTTCGTTGAGGATTTTGCTCACTCCTATGAGGCTTGCTGTATGGGCATCGTGTCCACAAGCATGCATCACTCCTTCATTGGTCGATTTGTAGGAGACTTCGTTTTCTTCGGTAATGGGCAGGGCGTCCATATCGGCTCGAAGGGCAATGACTTTCTTGCTTGGGTTTTTGCCTTCAATGATTGCCAATACGCCTGTGTCTGCTAGACCATTTTGAAAAGGCACATTCAATTTTGTCAGTAGGCTTTGGACATAGGCCGAGGTTTTGTGCTCTGCATAGGACAATTCGGGATTGGCATGTAAGTGCCTGCGAATGTCGATGATTTCTTGGTGGTATTGTTTGGAGAGTTGTTTTATTTTTTCTTTCAACATTGTTTTAACTGTTTGCTGTTTTGGTACTTGGATGGCATCAATTTAGAACTGTATTTATGGCTCTTGGGCAAAGAGAATGCTTTTGGGAATTTTGGATTGTACAATGAACGCTCTGTTGAAATCTTCTCTGATTTCTCTATAAAATTTATAGGCTTCTAAGCGGTTGGCAAAATTGCCCACTCTCAATTTGAAGTAAGGTTGTTGGTAATCCAAATAGGATTTGGTTCTTGGAAATTGACTGCTGAATTGCGCTCTGGTGGTCAGCACTTTGTTGCGGTCGGTTGATTGTATGAGTTGGATTCGGTAACCTATCTCTTGATTTTTTTGTTGATGGACATATCTGTTTTTCCCTACCAAAGATTCTATTTCAGGTGATGCGTAATAGTTGACCTCGCCTGTTTTAGGGTCAGAAAATCGTTGGTATTTTTGTGTTTTTTCTGTTGACCAATCACTGTTTTGGGCAACAATGTTTTGCATTAAAAATAAGCAACAAACAATGAAAATATATCTCAACATAATGATGGTATTTTTTTATTTGTACGGAACGGTGATTTTTCAAACGTTCGGGTGTCCCCGCTATCCGCTGCTATGGTGGTTTTGTGGGGAATATAAGGATTCACCGTTACGCTTGGGAAGACGTTGCCTGCAACGTCTCTACAAGTTCCGATATACACCACTACACACAAACCTCCACCATATCCGCTACTATCGGGCGTAGGCATCGGTTCTTTTCGTCCTTCGTTGGTTCTTTTTTCCATCCGCTTCACGCCTTGCTAGGGTTGGGTTGCGCCTGTTTTTGGGTTCGGCAACCGTTAATATATTTGGGTTTGCGCCCGTTTTCGGTTTGGGCACCCATTAATGCCCATACATTTTGGGTTGCGCCCGTTTTCGGTTCGGGTAGACACAATCCCGATTCTCGGGACTACGGTTACGGTAATTGGACGATTTCGACGCTACGGGAACAACCCAATCGTTCTGCTCCTGCGTCAATCAATTCCCATGCAAAATCACGGGTTCTGATGCCGCCCGACGCTTTGATTTGTACATTCTCGGGCAATATTTTGCGCAAAAATTGTACGTTTTCAATTGTCGCACCTTCTCCATTAAAACCTGTAGATGTTTTTACAAAATGTACATCCTGTTCTACACAAATTTCGCAAACTTTTTCAATTTCTTTTTTATTTAACAGGCTTGTTTCTATAATTACCTTTAAAATCACCCCATTTACCCGTAAAAACTGGCTTACCTGCCCCAATTCCATTTCTACATCTTGCCAATTATTGGATTTGATGGCTCCTAAATTGATGACAAAATCAATTTCGTCTACTCCATTGTTGACAGCATCAGTTACTTCAAAAAACTTGGTAACAAAGGTATTGCTTCCGTGTGGGAATCCAATTACTGTTGCAACATTGAGCCAAGCTTCTTTGAGTGCTTCAACTGTTGAGTTGACATAATATGGTGGAATGCAAATGGCAGCAAAATTGTATTTTAAGGCATCTCTGTATACTTCTTGTATCTGCCTCCAATTGGTACCAGGTTTTAAAATAGTATGATCTATATAACGAGCCAATTCTTTATCAAAGTCTAACACGATATTGGATTTTAGTTGTTTTCATCAATAAGAATAAGATAAATATAATATTAAGATAAAAAAGGCTGAGAAACAAAAAAAAGTGGCTCTTTGACAATTTTTGCAGAAGAGAGCTAATTCTTAAAC
>JAHDIA010000105.1 GCA_020631035.1 Chitinophagales bacterium
CCAATCCAAATTGGGCATAGTGGTTCGTAGAGACGTTGCATGCAATGTCTGTACCAATCCAAATTGGGCGTAGTGGTTCGTAGAGACGTTGCATGCAATGTCTGTACCAATCCAAAATGGGCGCAAGGCGTGAAGCGGATGGATGCAAGAAAAAACAAAGGACCAAAAGAAACGATGCCTACGCCCGATTGCAATGAATATGGTGGCATTTCGTCATATCCAGTAGAGATGCACGGTCGTGCGCCTGTACTGGCGTGGATGTGTGGCGAAATACTTCCCAATGCCACCATAGCAATGGAAAGCGGGGAGTCCCCCACCTACGAAGCCCCAAGCGTTCCGTTCCAATTCAAAAAATCATACAATTTATATTTTTTATATTATCTTACATTGTCAAGAATCCCATTTTTGTATATACCTAAAAGCTATGCAAGTCAGAAACATTGCCTATTTGTGCATCACTCTAATCTCTGCCGTCGTCATTTTGATTTATGGACAGAGTTTGTTGGTTCCTTTGGTTTTAGGCTTTTTGCTTTGGTTTGTTATGCGAGAAATCAAGGTTTTTTTGGATCGAATGCCTATGATCAAACGCAGTGTACCTTCATGGGTCAAAACGATTCTTGTCTCTGCCTTGTTATTGGGCACTTTGGGATTGATTTCCAATTTATTGACCACCAACATCAATAATTTGGCGCAATCATATAATGAATATGAACCCAATTTGGAATTGGTCGTGGCTAAAATAAACAAAGCCTTGGACATTGATTTACTAGAAACCCTTAAAGAACATTCAGGCGATTTCAATTTTGGCAATATACTCGGTTCTGTCTTTAGTTCGATTACGGGCATCATTGGCAATGCCTTTATGATTGTGTTGTATTCCTTGTTTATTTTGTTGGAGGAAAGCAATGCCCAACAAAAACTCAAGTTGTTGATTCCTGAGAAAGAACGCTACCATAATTTTATGAATATCCTAAGTAAAATTGAAGAATCCATTACCAACTATTTGGGGCTTAAAACTTTTGTGAGCATTATTACTGCTGTTTTGAGTTATGCTGTTTTGTGGTACATTGGATTGGATGCCCCACTCTTTTGGGCTTTTTTGATTTTCATTTTTAATTTTATTCCAACCATTGGCTCTTTGATAGGCACCTTTTTCCCTGCCATTTTTAGTTTATTGCAATTTGGCACCTTTACGCCTTTTCTGACCATCTTGGGCTTGGTGGGCTTGATCCAAATTGTAGTAGGCAATGTATTGGAACCTCGATTGATGGGCAGTTCTATGAACCTAAGTGCTTTGGTTACGATTGTTGCCCTTTCGTTTTGGGGTCTTGTATGGGGCGTAACAGGTATGATTTTGAGCATACCCATTACAGTCATTATGGTCATTGTATTGTCTCAATTTGAGCAAACCAAATCGGTGGCAATTTTGTTGTCGGAGAAAGGCAATGTCGATTGAGTTGCTCACCTTACCAACTGAAGTGCATGTGCTCCTCTAGGCAGAGTGATTTTGAATCCTGTGTATTCTAGTTCAATGCCATCGTCTTTTTTGAAAAGATTCCAAAACTCTAATCCTCCATCGGTACTGTTGAGATCGTTGTAGCTATAGGCGGTAATTGCCAAGGCATCTCCATCTTTGTCAAAGGCGATGCCTTCGGGTGCGTGTCCACTAAAAGGAAAACTTTTGCCCAATGTGAGTTCGCCTGAAGCTTTGTCTATTTGTACCACTGTCAACTTACTAAAGCTGTTCCATTTGGCGTCTCCCATTGGATAGGTTGTTCCATTTTTGCAAGCAATGACCAAGATTTCGCCACTTGGGTGAATGGCAAAATTTTCAGGTTGTTCGCCTACTTTTAGTTGAGCAACAGTATTGTGTAATCCTTTTACAGGATCAAAATCTATGACAAACAATTCACTTGTTTCAAGATTGGGTACTATATAAAATTGACCATCGCTTGTAAACTGTCCTGCTCCTGGCAAGGCGCCAATGTTGACAACTGAACCCCACAAATCCAAAAAGGGTTTGCCATCATTGGTTGTACCAACTTGGTAAAAGGCGATTTGCCCCGCTTCTTCAAGTGTGACAGCGATGTAATCGTCATTGGGACTCCAACATACATCGGTGGCGGTTATTTTTTGTCCATCATCTGGATAGAGGCCGTGTGGAAATCCATACAATTTACCCCAATTGTTTTGGGTCCATTCAATCAATCCTATTTCTCCTCCTTTTTGGTCGCAGGCTACAATAATCTTATCGCCTTTATTACTGACGTCTAATGCGTAAGGTTTGCGACCTGCTTGGGTGACTCCTGCTATTTTGGCATTGCTTGGATTGTTGTGGTCTACTGCATAAATATTGTAACCATCTATGAGGTCTTGATAATTGATCAAACCCAAGGATTTTTCTTTGGTTTCAATGATAAAGCTGTAGTTGCCATTTGGGTTGGTGTCTATGGTACGGGTCCAATTGCTTGCCGAATTGGAAACCGCCAAGGTATTGACTTTGATGTTGCTCCAATTGGAAGACCATTCAATGATACTTAGGCTATCTCGTACCTCGAGCAATGCATTGAGTTTTCCATCAACTGGAGCTGTTACGCTCATATCGGCATCGGATAAAACCAGTATTTTTTTGGCATCAAAACTAAAGGGTAGGTTTTGGGCTTTTAGTTGGTTCAAACACAGAAAAATAAATAATAGGCTCAACAATATTTGGGGAGTTGTCATAATCAATTTTTTGTCCAAGTGTAATTTATTCGTGTTTTGGAATTAGGCGTGCAAAGTTAGGGTTTAATTCGCACTTTGGGCAAAATAATTGTTGGAGGTCACTACTCTATGGATTTGTATTGTTATACCTTTACTTTAAAACCTGTTCCAATGCCATAAAAAAACAGAGCTGTGGAATCATATTCTTGTTTTTTTAGAGCTTGTACTCTAAGATTGCTTTGAATATAAAAGGCACAATGCTTTCCTAGGCTTTTTTCCCATCCCATAGTCCATTCTAAAATCATATTTATTTTGTATTCATCTACAGATCTATCATTTTCACTCGATACTTCTCCTCCCACTTCATCAGTGTAACAGTATTTTGCGATGTATTGCCCTCCTTGACTGATACTTGGATAAGCTCCAACTGACAAATAAACCTTAGATTTTTTTAAAGCAAGATAGTAGTTGTACTTAAACGGAAGCTCTATATAATATAAGTTTGTGGTCCCCTTAAACATTCCAGGGCGTCCTTCTCTAGGCCATTCAACTTTAGGATCATCATATCCCCAATTGACCCATCTAACTCCTCCTTGTATACTTATATTATCCTTAAAGTAATACTCCAACAATATTCCATAATCAATTGTTAATTTAGGAACATTATCATTATAATTTATATAATCTGTATAATCAAAGAAGGCTGGTTGTCTATCTACTAAAAAAGGCATCCATTTTTGTACAATCAATGCACCCGTAAAGCCTCCGTTGGTTTCTACCATCAATGCCCATTTTTGCCTTTTGGTTTCGCTTGGGATTTCGTTTTGAGCATTGATCCCATTGTTGTAGACCAAAAGCAATAATACGATAAAACTTAGTTGACTTAGGGTATTGCTACAATGTTTTTGCAGACTAATCATAGTTCAAATATTTGGGCTTAAATATTGTATAAATAACTTTTGTAAGTGATTATATTTTCATTGTTATTCCTGTACCGAGTCCATAGAAAAACAAAATTCGATTGATGGGTACATTATTGGCAATGCCCATAGTTTGTACCCTCAAATTGGGTTCTACATAAAAAGCAAACCTATCTCCTAGCTTCTGTTCCCAACCAAAACCTAATTCTGCTACTAGATTAAGGGAACGCAATCCATTTCGAGGCAAACTATTCGTTGAAATTTCCTCTACCTTATCCACATATTCCAATGCAAAAGTTTCCTTATTGCTTAACGAAATACTTGGATTCAAACCACCAAGCCAATACAAGCGATTTGTCCCAACTGGTATATACAATTTGAACTGAATGGGGATTTCTAAATAGGTATGTTTATAAAATGATCGACTAGCAATGGGTAATCCATCATCCAATATTGGATCCATATTGTTCTCTAATTGTGAAGCAAAAATCAGTTCTTGACCGTCTGTTTCAAATCCCCATTTGGCATACCTTACCCCCAAACGAATGGCAAAGTGGCTGCCAATATTTCTTTCAGCAAATAAGCCTAGGTCATAAGCCCATCTGCTTTGATAATCAAGTATATTGGCAAAGGTAACAGGCTGTAAAAGCGTATCGGTATTTCCCGTCCTCTCTATTAAACGAACATCCGATTTACCTAAGTGTGATTCTAGACTAATTGCCCACTTATGTTCTTGTGCTTGTAGTGTGTTGACAATGAACACTAGTCCCACCAAACTTGTCCATTTAATTGCTGTCTTAAAAAAGGTTTGTGTTTTCATTTGCTTAATGTTTAAAAGTTCATCACGAAAATCTCTATCCAATTGATGGCTTAAAATTAGGAGCAAAGGTTTGGGTGCTTCGTCGCTACTGATTTGCCCGCTATCCACTTTTACTCCTTCCAGGGCAACCACAATCCCGAAAGTTCGGGACTACAGGGGTAACCGTTTCTATCGGGGCTATTTTATGCTGGACACTCCCTTGTCTGTTCTGCTTATTTCTCAGCAAGATTGGCAATTCTTATTGCTTCACCTATGTAATGTTCCACTTCCATCGGAATGTCTTCTATGTTTTTCTTTTTGGCTGCTTTGTGTCCCATTCGGGTAACAAGCAAATTGTGTGCAGGGAAACCAATGCACAATTGCCCCCCAAATCCCGCTTGAAAATAAAAACGCTCTCCTTTATAAACGCCTGTCCACATTCCATAAGTATAGGTTCGATTGTTGTAGGGGATTTGCTTAATAAGTGCAATATCTTTAGGACTCAAAATTTGTTTTCCCCTCCACTCTCCTTCATCTAAAATTGCTTGTCCCAATCTCGATACATCTCTGGCACTTGCCACCATTCCACCAAAGGATTTCTCTGTTCCGTTCTTTTCGCTATCAAGTATATAAGAAGCAACGTATTTACAGCCCAAGGGTTGCCAGAACTTTTCAGATAAATAGTCCGACAAGCTTTTTTCACCCAAAACTCGCTTGAGTACAATCCCCAACAATTGGGTGGCTCCTGAATTGTAGTGTTGTACTTCGCCAGGATTGCCAATGGATTTTAATTCTGTCAAACTCAAACGTTCTAGGTCTTTGTGAAAGTTAAATCTGGCAATGAGTGCAAAGGGAGAATGATCCATTTCATCCCATCCCAAAGCAGCAGACATAGAGGCGAGATGGCGGAGGGTCAAAGGTGGGTTTTGTACTTCTTTCCATTCGGGTAAGTATTTGCTTACGGGATCGTCTACACTCTCAATAAGCCCATCTTCGATGGCTTTTAATACGGCAAAAGAGGTGTATGTCTTGCTAATGGACCACAGTGCCGTTTGCTCCGATTCTTTGCCATCTAAAAAATAATGCTCACTCAATATTTGTCCCTCTTTGATGACAAGGTAGGCTGTGGTTTGTCGGTCTTGGTGTAAACTGAGTATTTCTTCAGATAAGGGTATTTGATTGTATTGGGGATGCAAGGTCCAAGGCTGGTGTTGTCCTGTGGGGATGGCTCGGGTGGCTTGTACAGTATAATCGTAAATACCTACATCGCTTTGCCCTCTTAGCCAAGTGGTGCGTACAGCTTTTAGGAGGTAATCATTGTCGGTGGCGTAGAGTGTGCCTATGATTAATGCTATGAGGATGAATAGGGATAGGAGTAGTTTTTTCATGTTTCCAGATATTCTTCTAAATTTAATGAATTGGATTTAGAAAAAATAAAAATGCTGGATTATTCAGAGCCGCACGACTGTGCGGCTATACGAGATAGATTTTACGGATGCTTCTCCCAAGGTTCAATGGTGCCGATGATGTGGCGTTTTATCTTGTTTTCTACAGCATAAATAGTGCCTTGGGATATTTCTTGGTGGGTGAGCCAGCGAGAGCAATTGTCTTCTATTTGAAAGCCTAGAATGACCTGATGGTAGTTTTCTTTTGAGATATGGGCATCAATGGCTGAGTTGTCGAGGCGGTTGGGGCGGTAGGCAGCACTGCCTTGTAGGTGGTAAATGTCACAAGTTCGCTGGCTTTGTTGGTTGAGCAATTCTAGGAGAGCTACCAAACTGGCTTGGGCGTGATTGTGCATCCAGATAATGGCTCGGTCAAATCCTTGCCATTCTTTTTGCACTATTTGGATGGCTCCAATAAAATTGTCGGTTTGGGCGTAATTTATGGAAATCAATCGAAGTTGATTTGCTTTGTTACTCAAAGTTCTTTCGTCAAAAATCATTGGATTGCGTGCAAGTATGGCAAGTTGGTGATTTTGATCGAGAAAATGTTGGGTGGCGGCTTTGAGCATTCCTGTTCCGCCAATAATTAGGCTTTTCATTGTTTAATATTTTTTCATTCATTGCCTTGGAGCGAAGGAAGAAGCATTCCATCTACGCCTGATTGCAGCGGATAGCTCGGAACGGGGTTTCGACAAGCTCCGCCTCCTTTCAACTCAACTTTAGGTTCGGCTATTTGCTCAGTGACACAGACAAAGCGAGTGACGACTAGAAGCGTAAAGCAGGGAGTCACCATCGTTTGAAATTCCCAACGTTCCGTTCTCCAAAAATTGGGGAAGAACCAAAATAAAAAAAGCAGCCTAAAGAATAGAGCTGCTTTTTTGTGGTTTATTAGAGTAGACCTTCAATGATGTTTTCGATGCTGAGTCCTTCAGCTTCTGCCTTGTAGTTCTTGACGATACGGTGGCGAAGGATGGAAGGAGCAACCGCTTTTACATCTTCTATGTCTGGTGAATATTTTTTGTTGATGGCCGCATGGCATTTGGCTCCGAGTACCAAATATTGTGAGGCTCTAGGTCCTGCTCCCCAAGAGAGGTAATTGTTGACCTCATTGGTAGCATGTATTGTATTCGGACGGGTTTTGGCAGATAGTTTTACTGCGTATTCCAGTACATTGTCTGCTATGGGAATGCGGCGAATGAGTTGTTGAAACTCTCTAATTTGTGCGCCTGTAACGATTTTGTTGAGTTGCACTTGTTTGTCAGTTGTCGTTCCTTTGACGACTGCCACTTCTTCCTCAAAAGAAGGATAGCCCAAGGTTATGTTGAACATAAAACGGTCGAGCTGTGCTTCGGGAAGAGGATAGGTTCCTTCTTGCTCAATGGGGTTTTGGGTTGCCAATACAAAGAATGGAAGACTGAGTTGGTGTACATCCCCAGCAACGGTAACAGCTCTTTCTTGCATCGCCTCTAGCAATGCCGCCTGAGTTTTGGGTGGAGTACGGTTGATCTCATCCGCCAAAAGAATGTTGGTAAACAATGGTCCTTTGACAAATTTGAATTGGCGGTTGTCGTCAAGGATTTCGGAACCAGTGATGTCGGAGGGCATCAAATCTGGTGTAAACTGAATACGTTTAAAATCGAGGTCCAACACTTCAGAAATGGTTTTGACCAAGAGGGTTTTTGCCAATCCAGGTACCCCCACCAATAGGCTGTGCCCATTGCAAAAGATAGACAATAAAACGCCTTTGACAACGTGTTTTTGACCTACAATGACCTTACCTATTTCGTCCATTAAGTCATTGTATGATCTAGATAGTGCGTCTACTGCTTCTACGTCACTGTTGTATTTTACTGCTTCTGTAGCCATATTTTTTTAGGATTGTTTGTTTGGGGAATTTGTTTTGTTTGATTGTACGGTTTGATTTATTATTGGTTCAGCCACTTTAACATAGATTCACATTCTTTGTATTCGTCGCTAAGTTTGATAAAGGTCTTGGTCGATTTGTCGCTGATCCAAGTGCTGATGGATTCGGCTTGTTTTTTTTGTTGTGCAATGTTTTTGATGCGTTCGTAATCGTCTTCTAAGTTGGCTTGGTGTGGCTCACTTCGAGACATCACATGAAAAAGTTTGTATATCTTGCTTCCATCCAATGCTTTTAAAACGGTTGGGTTAGAAATTTCACCTTCCTTTAATCCTTCTACTGCAAAAAAGACATCGGGTTCCAACTGATCCAACTCAAAGTAACTGGTTCCATTCCCTTGATTGACCAACATACCATTGAGGGTTTGGGAATTTTCATCTTCAGAAAACTCTTGAACAGCATCTTTAAAAGACAGTGAATCGTTTAAAATAAGGTTTCGAATGCTATCTGCTTTGCCCTTTGCCAACTCCAAATCATTAAAAGAAACTTCTGGTTTTACAAGTATGTGCTGTACATCTATCTTGTTGCCTCGTCTTTCTAACAACTTTAAGATGTGAAAACCGTATTCCGTTTCTATCACACTAGAAATTTCACCTTTATTTAACTTAAATGCGGCTGCTTCAAACTCTTTGACAAATGTTCCTCTGTCTTGTAGCCCTAGTCTGCCACCATTGGGAGCTGAACCAGGATCTTCTGAATACGTTTTGGCTAGCTCGTCCATTGTATTGCTTCCCTCTACAATGCGTTGTCTCAATTGCTGCAATTTGCTTCTGGCATCTGTCTTTGCCTTTTCTGTAACCATGGGATTGATGACTATTTCGGCAATTTGGACTTCGGCATTGAAGTAGGGCAAACTGTCTTTGGGAATTTCATTGAAAAATGTTTTCACTTCGGCGGGTGTCACCTTTACATCTCCTACAATATCAGACTGCATTCTTTGCGCCAACATCATATCCTTGATCTCAGAGCGAAATTCTTCTTTAATTTCGGGAATACTTTTCTTATAGTATGCCTCAAACTGCTCTTCTGAACCTAGCATTCCAATGTAGTAACGCAAGCGATTATCGAGTTCTATTTCGACTTCTTCTTCAGAAACTTGTATACTATCAATACTAGCTTGGTTGATCAGTAATTTTTCTAGCAATAGCTGGTCCAATACCTGACACTCTCCCCCTTCTAAAGGGATGCCTTGTAATTTTGCCTGTTGTGTTTGAATGTCAATGTCTGACTTTAAAACAATTTTGTCTCCAACTACTCCTGCGACTTTATCTATCAAAACATTGTCTTGTGCTTGTAACATTGAGCTACAACAAAGCATTAGCCCAACTGATTTAATAAAACTCGACATTGTTGCTATTTTTAGCTTCATTAAAAATACTTTTTTTGATGCGTTGTAGGTATTCCTGCCTCCGCTTGTTAACGATGATTTTGCGTATGTCTTGCTCTTTGTATGCCAAGGGAGCGACTTGACCTTTGGAGCGAAAATCCTCAATGTAAACGAGACAAGTACGCAAAGAGTCGCCTATTTCTGCAAATTTATCCTTTTTTAAAAAACTTTGTGGTCTATCAAGCTTTACAGGCAATTTAACTTGAAACTGCTCAAGGGGTAACCATTCGGCTTTAAGACTAAAATTACTTGCATATTGAAAACCAGCATCCTCTAGTTTTAAGATATTACTTTCTGTTGTTTTCTTAAACCATTGTTTAATTGAATCTGCTTGAGGATTATTGGTATCCATAAAAAAGTAACGTCCTTTTACTACATTTTGAGCGAGTGTTAAACTGGAACTGTTTTGATTGTAATAATTGCTCACCTCATCTTCTGTTACTTCATAGTTTACTTTTTGATTGATGAGTTCTTTTTCATACTCAAAAGCAAAAAGTGATGCTTCGTATTCTTTGACTTTTCGCCCAATATCTCTTTGACTTTCTTTGGGTAAAAAATCTTTGGCTTTTTGTATCATCAACTGTTGATAAACCCAGTCATTGACGTATTTTTTGACAATTTGCGAACTGTCTTTCCCTGCACTGCCAAAAATACTTTTGGGTACATCAACCTGGTATAAATAAGCTCTATTCACTTTTGCCAAGATGCGTCCATTCTCTTCTTTTTCTTGTTGTCTGAACTGACTGATGTATTCACAAGCTGGCAAAGTCAAAAGCATTGAACCAAATAATAGGCTTAGTATCAGCTTGTTTTTCATTTCTTGTAAAGCGACTTAAGGACTTCTTTATTTATTTTAATTGGATACTTTTCTTTTAGAGATGTTACCCATTTTTTTTCCAATTCATCATTGTAATCAGAAATGACAAAACCTCTGCACTCTTCCAATGGTTTGGGGCTTGGCTTGATGATGTCTTCCACCAAAACAAAGGTTACAGTACCATCTTCGTTTTCAAAGGTTCGAGAAATGCCCTCGTTCCATTCTATGGCATCCACAATTTCGTTGTCCCCTTTGGCAAAGGTACCCTCTTCATAAGTTACTTTCTCACTAACCCCTCTATCTATATTGAACTTGGACAACAACAGTGTCATACTTTTGTGCGATTTGCCTCTTTTGCGCTTGTTTTCTCTTTTGATTAATACAGGAGCGATCTCTTGAGCTATTTTTTCGTTTTTACAGTTGAAGATTTTGGCATTGATGCGTTCTTCATACAAATAGTTCTGCTTGTTTTGCTCGTAAAACTCATCCAAACCTATGGTATCAGAGGCCGCCTTGTCCCAAACTTTTTCTTTGGTCAATTCAAACAAAATGATCCCATCTCTATACTCTTTGAGCAAACGTTTGAATTCAGGATACTTCTCTTCGAGTTGGTTCTCCTCCATTGTCAAAAGTTCTTTTTCTAAAAAGGCATTGTAAAGCCAATCAATCTTGTCTATCGCAGTCTTGATGCCTTTGACCTCTTTGCGGTTTTGGTTTTGTTCAATAAATGTTCCAAAGTCTTGTTGGGTAAAGGTTTGTTCTCCCAAGGTAAACAAAGGATCGTCAATGTCTGCTCCTGCGGTCGTTTTTTTCCAATTGCCTCTGTTGAGTGTAACAATGTCAATGCGGTCGGTATACTCAATGTAGCCTGTTTGATTGACTTTGTACTTGTACTCTTTTTTTAATTTGTCAATGTAAATGTTTTTGGCTGATTCAGAACGACTGTCTCTAAGAATCTTGCGTTGAATCTCTGACTTCATTTCATCATAAGTCCCAATGTTTCTTTTGTTGAGTAGTTTGATGATGTACCACCCATTGGAAGTCAAAATGGGTTCCGCAAAATCTCCTGATTTTTCTAAGGAAAAGGCAACATTTTCAAAACGAGCAAGGGCATCGCCTGTTGAAAGCCATTTCCATCTTCCTCCATTAAATGCCGTGCTTTTGTCCTCTGAATATTTGCGGGCCATTTTTTCAAAGGGAACCCCTGCATTGAGGCTATCATATATGCCATAAATTTTTTCTTGAATGGCATTTTTCATTGTTTCATCAGAACGCTTGGGGACTTTGAGTAGAATGTAGGCAACTTCCACTTTCCCCTTGGCTTCTCTTGCGTCGTCTACCTTGACCAAATGGTATCCAAATTGGGTACGGGTTACCTCCGATACTTCTCCTTGGGAAGTATTGTACATTGCATTTTCAAAAGGATACACTGTTTGAAATACCGTAAAATAGCCCAAATTGACCATTGTATCTTCTGAGTAAACCCTTGCTGCTTTTTCAAAGGTTTTGCCTCCACTTAAGATTTCCTTTCGGATGTCACTCATATCTTTGAAAATACGGGCAGTATCTTTAGGAGGAGTATCAGGTGGACACATTTGCAAGATATGGGCAACTTTGCGTTCCTCTTTCATACGATCATAAGCCTCCTTAATCAAATCATCAGATATTTGACGATCGTTGAGATAGGTTTGAGCCAATTGCTTTTTGTATCGCATAAACTCTTGTTGAAAAGCCTCTGTTTCGTCTAAGCCCATACTTTCCGCCTCTCTGACCTTTAGCTTAAAATTGACATAAAGGTCTAGGTAATCGTTGATGGATTCCTCTGAATACAAATCAGTATCGTTGAGATTGTTTTTCTCATAAACGTAAACAAATTCGTCGGTATCAACTGGTATATTGTCATAAGTAAACAATTCTTTGTTTTGTTGAGCGGCTGTATTGCCGTAAACAAAGCAAAAAAGAATTGCCACAACTAGATATTTATTCATTTTTGACATTTTTCTCTAACTAGTCAGTTTAATCTTTTTTTTTTGAAGCAAATATGTTGTGCTTCATCGCTACTTCTTTACCCGCTATCCGCTTTTACTCCTCGTATTAGGCGAATTGTATTCGCCCAATACTGTGGGGTAACCGCTACTATCGGGGCTATGTTAGACAGTACAGTCGCATTCGCAAAAAACGCTACTTAGAGTCTGTTTAAAATTCTGAACCGTTTAATTGAAAATGTGCCTTTTTGCGGGATATGGCGTTGCAAAAATACTCATTTAGCTATGGCTAAACTGGTATGCCAGTCCAATGGTATGCCAGTCCA
>JAHDIA010000106.1 GCA_020631035.1 Chitinophagales bacterium
CATCTTCAAACTTAGCCCGTGCATTCGAAGAATGTGGGGTTTCATCTGGATTCAATACCTCACACATCACCAAATAAGCATTCTTTCTTTGAGGATCAGGATAAGTTCTAACAGGCAACAACAAACAATCTGAAGAATGCCCCTCTGCTTGTTCCGTTGAACTACCATCAAAAGACCAAATAGGCAACACATCTAGTTCACCGTCGTAAGAATCTAAAGCCAAAACTTTGGTTTTACTCCTAAGAGTTGGTTCTGGTTTATAGCCATCTAACCAGATATATTCAAATTTAAATTTCATATTAAAATTATTTATTTTTATTTTTTTTCAATCAAAATCAACGTTTTTGTACAACAAGAGCAAAAATAAGCTAAAAATATTAAAAAACCAATAGCCTATGTATTTCTCAAACAGAATTATCTAATTATTTTTCATTTTTATTTTACCTACCCCCTTGTATAAGAAGTTTTTTGCTTGAAAAAAAATTATTTTGGTAATTTTACAAACGAATTATAACAAAAACCCACAAAATTTTTATGTATTCTACAAGAATGAACGCTGTTAAAGATGCCTTTAGCAGAAAAAATATAGATATTGACCGTCCTTCTGGTAAAATCTCTGACTATTTTGCAAAAAATGTTTTTACATTAGATAAAATGCGCTTATTCCTAGCTGACGATGTCTTCGAAAAGGTAGAGGAAGCCATTTCTACAGGAAACAAAATAAATAGAAACATTGCCGATCAAGTGGCAAATGCTATGAAAAGTTGGGCAATAGAAAAAGGAGCAACACACTACACCCACTGGTTTCAACCATTGACAGGGCTAACAGCCGAAAAACACGATACCTTCTTCTCTCCCATCAATTCGGGTAAGGGAATAGAATCTTTTGCAGGTAAAAACTTGGTACAAGGTGAACCCGATGGTTCTAGTTTTCCTTCTGGTGGTTTGCGTACCACTCACGAAGCAAGAGGGTATACCGCTTGGGACCCTTCTTCCCCAGCTTTTATCGTCGAAGTTGGTACTTCAGGACGAACGCTCTGCATTCCTACCATCTTTATCTCTTATGGTGGTGAATCTATGGACTACAAAGCTCCTTTATTGGTTTCTCAACAGTTCTTACAAAAAACTGCTGTACCTGTCTGCAATCTTTTTGATAGAAATGTCACCAGAGTCATCCCTACCTTGGGCTGGGAACAAGAATATTTCTTGGTAGATGAGGCACTGTATTATGCTCGTCCCGATTTGAGCACTACAGGACGTACACTCATTGGACATGGTCCTGCCAAAGGTCAACAATTAGACGATCATTACTTTGGCTCCATACCCGAAAGAGTCTACACTTTTATGTTAGAGTTAGAAACGGAAGCATTAAAACTCGGTATTCCTTTAAAGACCAGACACAATGAGGTTGCCCCAGGACAATATGAGTTTGCTCCAGTGTTCGACGAAGTCAACCGAGCAGTGGACCAAAACCAATTGTTAATGGACTTGATGCAAAGGGTAGCACGTCGTCACAAATTGCGGGTATTGTTACACGAAAAGCCTTTTGCTGGTTTAAACGGTTCGGGCAAACACAACAATTGGTCGCTCAAAACCGATACTGGGGTCAATTTGCTCTCTCCAGGTAAAACTCCTAGAAAAAACATCCAGTTTTTGACCTTCTTTGTCAATACCATCAAAGCTGTCAATGATTATGCCGACTTGTTGAGAGCCAGTATTGCTTCTGCTGGCAATGACCATAGATTGGGAGCCAACGAAGCTCCACCTGCCATTATTTCTGTGTTCATCGGATCGACCTTGACACAGGTACTACAAGAAATTGCTGAAAAGGTCAAGCCTGGCAAAATGGATGAATATGAGAAAATGGACCTCAAACTCAACATCCACAATATGATTCCTGACGTTTTACTTGACAATACCGACAGAAATCGTACCTCACCCTTTGCTTTTACAGGAAACAAATTTGAGTTTCGAGCCGTAGGTTCTTCTGCCAATTGCTCCTTCCCTATGACCATCCTCAATTCAATAGTTGCCCAACAATTGGTACATTTTAAAGAGGAAATAGACGAATTGGTTCAATCTGGTGAGAAAAAAGATGGAGCAATTTTTAGAGTCCTCAGACGCTACATCAAAGATTGTGAAAAAGTATTATTTGAAGGAGATAACTATAGTGAGGCTTGGGCAAAAGAAGCCCAAAAGCGTGGCTTGTCCAACATCAAATCCTCTGCACACGCCTTCGACTTTTTGCAAAGCAAAGATGCACACAAAGTACTCGTCGAAAATGGCATTTTTCAAGAGAAAGAATTGGAAGCTAGATACGAAGTCCTGCTCGAAAATTACCAAATGAAAATCCAAATAGAAGCTCGTATGTTGGGCGATTTGGCATCGTCCGAAATCTTGCCTGCTAGTATCAAGTATGTCAACACCCTACTGGAGAACATCAAAGGACTCAAAGAAATTGGTTTGAACAAAAGTGCTTATAAATCACAGTTAGAATTGGTAGAATACATCAACGAAAAGATACAAAACATCAATTCCAATGTAACAGCAATGATTAAAGAACGCAAAAAAATCAACAAAACAACCGATGTCTCCAAAAAAGCCAAAGCTTATGGAGACAAAGTCAAACCCTACTTTGACCTTATCAGAAACGACATCGACAAACTAGAGCTAGTTGTAGACGATAAACTATGGCCACTTCCTAAATATAGGGAATTGTTGTTTGTCAAATAACATTATTTGTCAATCACAACAAAATATGTTATTGATTGTTCCTTTTCATAATAAACACAACATTGCTTGGTTATTATGAAAAGGAATTTTTTTTATAAGGCAATGTGCGTCTTTCATGGCTGCGAAAGTGCTGGTTAACCAACGCATACTTTGGGCTGCGTCTTAAAGTGCATCCTCCCGCTCATCCGACGCAAAAAAAATACTTATTCAGTGAAGCCTGGCGTAGGGGGATGGATAAGTGGGTAGTACCAACTGAGCATACAAAGATACCAGCACAGGTATATCTGAAACGAGGAAAGTCGCCCATAAAAAAACTTTTCAAGACAAAAATTATGACTACAAAACGGTTCGCCCATTCACAATTAGAAGTGTTCCGTTCAATTAACACAAATGAAATTAATCTTTCAACACCATATTAAATTACTCTTGCTTTGTGGACTGCTCATTTTTGCCAGTTCATGTAGGGCCTGGTTTGAGGTACAAGATGCCGCTACTGCTTATGATAGCAAAGAGTACTTTGTCGCTGCCAAACTCTACAAACTCGATTACGAAAAAGAGAAAGATGATGTAGAAAAAGCAGTTTTGGCAGAACGCATTGGCGATTGTTACCGAAATGCCAACAAAACCGAAGAAGCAGAGACTTGGTATGAAAAAGCCATCCCTTTTGCAACCAACACAGAAATTGTATACAAATATGGGCAGATGCTCAAAAGCAACGAAAAATACGATAATGCCATACAGGTATTCAAAGAATACTCTTTTAGCAATCCTGTTGAACGGGCAAAGGCAAAAAAACAAATCAATTCGTGCATTTTGGCAGATAAATGGCAAAAAGAAAAATCTGATTTTGTAGTAGAAGCAATGCCCGACCTCAATTCGGCTTATTCGGATTATGCTCCTGTATGGCTCAAAGAATCGGGATTGATTTTCACTTCGGCTAGAGAAACCGCCAAAGGAGAAAAATTATATGGTTGGACAGGCGAAAAACATTCAGATTTGTTTTTTGCAGAACGCCAAGCCAACAACCGCTTTGCTCCACCAATTTCCTTTAGCGATACCCTCAATTCTGTCTACAATGAAGGGACACTCACTTTTACCCCTGATTTTAAAAGCATTTACTTTACCAGATGCGGCAGTGACGACCTCATTGACAATTACTGTAATTTGTATTATAGTACACAAAACGCCAATGGCAACTGGTCCAAAGCCGAAAGAGTCCCCCTTTTTGAAAGTGACAGCATCAATGTTGGGCAACCTTTTTTGAGTCCCGATGGGAAAATTTTGTACTTCTCTGCCGATGCACCCGATAGCTATGGAGACAAAGACATTTATATGGTCAAACAAAGCAGAGATGGATGGAGCTACCCCAAAAACTTGGGACCTAAAATCAACACAAATGGTTATGAAGGTTTTCCCTATATTCATACCGATGGTAAGTTATATTTTTCGTCTAATGGCCATTCAGGAATGGGCGGTTTAGACATTTTTGTAGCAGAACCAGAAGGTAAAAAATGGGGCAATGTTCAAAATCTTCAATATCCCATCAATTCTTCAGCAGACGACTTTTCTCTCATCTTTCAGCCTTATATTTTACCTGAAGAAATGGACAAAATAAAAGAAAAAGGCTATTTGTCTTCAACAAGAAAAGGAGGCAAAGGCAATGATGACATTTACCAATTTGTTTTAACCATTCCTCAAGAACCTGAAATTGTTGTAGACAGTAGCACAATTGTTTCCAAAGACACCATTAAAAAATCCATACCCAAATATGTATTAGAGGTTGAAATATTGGAAAATTTATATGAAGATCCCGACAATCCTAATTCCAAAAATGTAGGAACTTTCCCACTTAAAAATGCAATCGCAGAGGTATTGGGCTTGAGTTTTGAAAGCACCCTCTCAGAACGCCTCATTACAAATAATAAAGGCAAATGTTCTATTGAGCTAGAAGAAAATACTGAATACAAAGTAACGGCTAGCAATAATGCTTACTTAACTCAATCCAAACTCATAGAAACCAAGGGAAATACAGCAGCAAATACACAAACCCAAATCATACGTTTGCAGTTTATCCTAGAAAAGATTTACCGCCAACAAGAAATCGTCATCGACAACATTTACTACGATTTGGACAAGGCTGATATTCGAAAAGATGCAGAGCCTGTATTGAATCAAGTGGCAGAATTACTCAAAGAAAACCCCAATATTGTGGTTGAATTTGGCTCACATACTGATTCAAGAGGTTCAGATCGTTACAACCTCAATTTGTCTCAAGAAAGAGCAGAGTCAGTAGTCAACTATTTGATTTCCCAAAAAATCAATCCCAATCGCTTGGTTCCCAAAGGCTATGGCGAAAGCAATTTGGTAAATGACTGTGTAGATGGAGTACAATGCTCAGAGGAAGAACACCAACAAAACCGCCGTACAACCTTTAAGGTATTGTCCGATGACTTTAGAGGTCAAAATTAAGTCCTATATCTAAACAATCCTAATATAAAAAAATCCCCCACAAGGCTTTTGCCTTGTGGGGGATTAAATCTTATAAGAAAAAAATCTTATTGCTCTTCTAATGTACAAGTTGTATTGGCTGCACCATCAAGAATGTCGCAAGCATCTTCAGCCTCGCTTTTCTTAACGCCATCATAAGAGACAACATTGGTAACAGGATCCAATCCATCAATCTCAGTAACACAAGTACAAGTATAATCTTTTTTGCAAGAAGTGAAAGTCATTCCAACAAAAAACAATGTCAACATTAAATAAGCTACATTTCTCATTTTAATATAATTTATTGGTAAGTTAAAAAAATAGTTTAGATTCAAATTAATAAATTGTGAATAAATAAGTCAGTCAATATCATAACTTAATCCACTTTTGGCGCATTTATCTCGTAAATGCAAGCGCAAATATAGGAACTATATTTATTTAAGCACAATTTTTTAAATAATTTTAAATAATCGCTTTCTATTCATATTATTTCTAAATTTGGCTCCTCAAGAACAATGTCCTCAAATTCAATCCGTCTACAAGACGACTTAATTTTTAAAATGGTTGCTTTATGCCTGATTTTTGTCATTTACACTGTCATACCCAATTCTCTCTGCTCGATGGAGCTGCTGACATCAATGCATTGATGGAAAAGGCAAAAGCCGATGGTCAAGCCGCTGTTGCCATTACTGACCACGGCAATATGTTTGGTGCCTTCAACTTTTTTAATGCCGCAAAAAAAAATGAAGTCAAACCCATTATTGGTTGTGAAGTGTATGTCGTTGCTGACCGCTTTAGAAAAGAGTTCAAAGGTGGCCTCAAAGACAAAAGATACCACCAATTGTTACTGGCAAAAAATGCACTCGGCTACAAAAATCTCTCAAAAATTTGTTCCATTGGCTTTATAGATGGTGTGTACCGTACTTTTCCTAGAGTAGACAAAGAAGTCATCAAGCAATATTCAGAGGGTCTTATTGCCACTACCTGTTGTATTGGTGCTGAGGTCCCACAAACCATCATTCATAAGGGCGAAGAAGAAGGGGAAAAAGTATTCAAAGAATGGCTCGACATCTTTGGCGAAGATTATTACATCGAAATACAACGTCACTCCATTCCCGACATTGACGGTTCAGGACTCAGCCAAGAGGACATCAACCAAATCTTACTCAAATGGTCCAAAAAATACAATGTCAAGGTCATCGCTACCAACGACTCCCACTATGTCAACCGTGAAGATTGGGAGGCACACGACATATTACTATGCCTACAAACAGGCTCCGATGTGGAAACTGAAAAACGTTTTCGCTTCTTCAATGATGAGTTTTTCTTCAAAACCAAAGAAGAAATGCATCAATTGTTCAAAGACGTACCTTTTGCTTTGGACAATACAATGGACATTGTTGGCAAGGTCGAAAGTCTTAACCTCAAACGGGATATTTTGTTGCCCAACTTTGCTCTACCTCAAGGATTTACAACCGAAGATCAATACCTCCGCCACTTAACTTACGAAGGAGCCAAACAACGCTACGAAGCCATCGACCAAACAGTTGAAGATCGTTTAAATCTAGAATTGGGCATCATCGAGGAGATGGGCTTTGCAGGCTACTTCCTAATCGTACAAGATTTCATCAAAGCCGCCAAAGACATCGGCGTTTCTGTTGGTCCTGGAAGGGGTTCTGCTGCTGGTTCGGCTGTAGCCTTTTGTACCGAAATCACCAATATAGACCCCATTCGATACAATTTACTCTTCGAGCGTTTCCTAAATCCCGAAAGAGTCAGTATGCCCGATATTGATATTGACTTTGACGATGATGGTCGCCAAAGAGTCATTGACTATGTAGTGGATAAATATGGAAAAAACCAAGTTGCTCAAATCATTACCTATGGAACAATGGCGGCCCGAAGTTCCATCCGTGATGTTGGACGGGTACTCAAACTCCCCTTGTCCGATACCGACCGCATTGCCAAATTGATTCCTGAAGGTCCAGGGGTAAAACTAAAAGATTCGACCAAGGAAGTACCAGAACTCAAAATGTTATTGGCTCGTCAGGGTAGTCTGGAATCCAAGACGCTCCAAATGGCACAAACCCTTGAAGGCTCCGTTCGACACCGAGGCATCCACGCCGCAGGAGTCATCATTGCTCCCGATGATTTAACCAACCACATTCCTGTCTGTACCTCCAAAGATGCCGACCTTTTTGTTACCCAATTTGATGGTAGAGTGGTTGAAGATGCTGGTATGTTGAAAATGGATTTCTTGGGTCTCAAAACCCTGAGCATCATCAAAGATGCCATCGAAAACATTCACATCAATTTTGACAACAAAACCATTGAGAAACGTACCCCAGGCATCATTGATCCCAATACCAAGCGCATTGATCCCGACCTCATTCCACTGGAAGATGAAGCAACTTTTGAATTGTTCCAAAGAGGCGAAACTGTCGCCATCTTCCAGTTCGAGTCCGAAGGGATGCAGATGTATCTCAAAGAACTCAAACCGACCAATATAGAAGATGTCATTGCCATGAATGCGCTCTACCGCCCAGGTCCAATGGACAACATACCAGAGTTCATTGACCGCAAGCATGGCAAGAAACCCATCCTTTATCCACACGACTGGCTCGAAACAATTTTAAAGCCAACCTATGGTATTATGGTCTACCAAGAGCAAATTATGCAAACTGCCCAAATTATGGCAGGTTACTCTCTTGGGTCTGCCGACATTCTGCGTCGAGCAATGGGTAAAAAGAAAATTTCGGAAATGAACAAGCAAAGGGTCATTTTCAAACAAGGGGCCGCAGACAAAGGGGTTGAAATCAAAAAAGCAGAGGAGATTTTCAATACAATGGAAAAGTTTGCGCAGTATGGATTCAACCGCTCACACTCGGCAGCTTATTCAGTCTTGGCATTCCAAACGGCATTCCTCAAAGCCCACTACCCTCCCCAGTTTATGGCAGCCGTTTTGACCCACAATATGAACGACATCAAAACAATTCACTTCTTCCTCAACGAATGCAATCGTATGGGGATTCAAACACTAGTACCCGATGTCAACGAAAGTAAGGCGAAATTTACTGTAAACGATCAAGGACAAATACGTTTTGGATTAAATGCCGTTAAAGGTGTAGGAGGTGCAGCCGTTGAATCATTGGTAAGTGAAAGAGACGAAAACGGAAAGTTTGACACTCTATTTGATGTCACCAAAAGGGTCAATTTGCGCAGTGTCAACCGCAAATGCCTAGAAAATCTATGTAAAGCTGGTGCCTTCGATGGCTTCTCTGAAGAGATACACCGAGCGCAATACCTCACAACCGACCCCAACAGAAATCTGACAGGGATCGAACTAGCCATCAAGTATGGACAAGGCTACCAAAGAGAAAAAAACAGTGCCCAAGCCTCCCTCTTTGCCGCAGCAGATGGCGGAAGTGATTTACCCGTTCCCAAATTGCCCGATGTTGCTCCTTGGCCCTTACCCGAAAAACTAAACAAAGAACGAGAGGTAACAGGCATCTTTTTGTCGGGACACCCACTCAACAAATATGCGGTCGAAATGCAAAGTTTCTGCAATACCAATTTAGAAAACATCGACAAATACAGGAATGGCGAAGTACGGGTCGCAGGCATTGTTGCTAGTAATGAAGACAGAACCACAAAATCAGGGAAAAAATTCGGCATCTATGTGATCGAAGATTTAACCAGCAATTACCAAATTGCCCTTTTCCAAGAAGACTACCTCAAATTCAAACACTATTTTGAACCTGGAGAACTCCTTTACATCAAAGGCCGATACCAAGCCCGTTGGAACTCTACCGACCAATTTGAACTCAAGGTATCCGACATCAAACTTCTATCTGAGTTACGCAAATCGGCTCGGAGTGTGGTCATCAATGTTCACAGCAATGATGTAGACAAAGAATTGGTCGAACAACTCGAAAGTTTGTTCCAAGCCAATCCTGGCAATATGAACATTCAATTCATCTTACACGACCGAGAATACATAGTCGAACTCTTCTCCAATCAATTTACCTTTTCAAGTACAGACGAGGCCATTGCTCAATTGAACGAAATTCCCAAAATCAAATACAAATTTGGAACGGGGCGGTGATTGCCCTATGGGCGGTCGATGGTCGATGGTTAAATAAAGAAAAAATGGGCAATAATACAAGGAACTTGTCAACTATGGACAATGGAGCATGGACTATTTTTATTATGCAACGTCATTGGTTCATGGCTACATTATGGTCTGGTTAACCGACGCATATTTTTCCCTTCGTACAAGCATTCATCCATCCGCAACATCCGACGCTTCTAGAAAAGATACGAGGCATTTTGAAAATGCCAGGTATCCAAATCCTGTAGAGAAAATTCACGAATTTTCTACCCGAAACGGGCGAAAAAGAAGCCCTGGCGTGAAGCGGATAGACAAAAGAAAAAACGAAGGACAAAGAAAACCGAAATTACGCCCGATTGCAGCGAATATGGCGGGAATGTAGAGACATCCCGATTTTCGGGATGTCTTGGCAGAACCGCCATAGCAGCGGAAAGCGGGAAGCCACCATCGTCCGAAGCCCCAACGTTCCGTCCCATTCATCAAAACCACCATAAAAATGCGAGGCATTTTGAAAATGCCAGGCATCACAATTATCCAACAACCGACAAAATGTCTCTATTTGGGACAAACAAGCGACAAAGTGACACCTCTTAAATCCTGTTAAATAGCTGAATAAGCGTTAATTCACTGCCATATATTAAACCTATTTGGGCTTCAGACTGTATATTTGTCAGAACTTGTTGTATTGGAACAAGCTTTGATAGTATATTTGCAAACACTTTTAGTTAAACATTAAATATTAATAAAATGGCTTTAGAATTTACCGATGCCAACTTCCAGGAAACTGTGTTGGATAGCGATAAGGTAGCAATTGTTGACTTTTGGGCTCCTTGGTGTGGTCCTTGCCGCATGGTAGGTCCAATCATTGACCAGTTGGCAGAAGAGTACAAAGACAATGCTGTCATTGGAAAAGTCAATGTAGATGACAATGCAGGAGTTTCTTCAAAATATGGAGTTAGAAACATCCCTACTGTTCTTTTCATCAAAAATGGTGAAGTAGTAGACAAGCAAGTAGGTGCTGCTACTAAATCAACTTACGAACAAAAATTACAAGCATTGCTTGGATAAGCAATGCTCATTTAAAGATTAAAAAATGATATAAAAAGCCTGTCCATAATGGACGGGCTTTTTTGTTTACTTTTGCAGAAGCTTTTATTTGTAGAAGCTAAAATTTGTAAAAACAGGTAGCAAAAAACAAATTTGTCCGTTTAATCTAAAGAAACTATTCTTATAAATACATACCCTTATGTCAACAAAAGCCAATAGCAAACTTATCACCTTAGAAGACCTCCACCAATTTGATAATTTTGAAATTCTTGCCAAACAGGTTGTGGAAGGCACCATTATTGGCTTACACAAAAGCCCCTTTCACGGATTTTCGGTCGAATTTGCCGAACACCGTCTTTACAATCCTGGTGATTCACTTAGAAACATCGACTGGAAGGTCTATGGTCGCTCCGACAGATTGTATGTAAAAAAGTACGAAGAAGAAACCAACCTAAGATGTCGAGTAGTCATTGATGCGTCTTCCTCTATGTATTTTCCCGAATCGGTTGACAAAAAATCGGACACCAGCAAATATGCCATGAACAAGCTCAATTTTTCGGTTGTGTCGGCTGGTGCCTTGATGCACGTTCTCAAAAAACAAAGAGATGCCGTTGGTTTGTCTATTTTCTCTGACAAAGTGGAAGAACACAGCCGTACCCGTTCAACCACTGTACACCACAACCTTATCAATTCGACTTTGGAGCGTTACTTAGATAGAACAGAACACAATATCACCACTTCTGCCTCTTCTTGCCTCCACGAAATTGCGGAGAACATCCACAAAAGGTCGATGGTCATCATTTTTACCGACATGTTGGAAAGTAGCGGTAAAACGGATGAGGTATTTTCAGCTTTGCAGCACCTCAAGCACAACAAACATGAGGTCATTCTTTTCCATGTTGTGGACCAAAAGAAAGAAATCGAGTTTGAATTTGAAAACCGCCCCTATTTGTTTATTGATATGGAGACAGGCGAAGAAGTAAAAATCGAATCCAACCAAGGCAAAGACGCCTACTTCAAAAAGATGCAAGCCTTTAAGCACGACATTATGATGAAGTGCGCTCAATACCGCATTGATTTTGTAGAGGCGGACATCAACAAAAACTTTACCCAAATATTGATTCCATACTTGAACAAAAGGGCAAAGATGCAAGCTTAAAAAAGAAAGGTGACACCTTTTCAACTAGGATATACTAGCCAAACAAAGAGTAACTTATTAAAAGGTGACACCTTTAAATATTCTACATATGATTGTTTTCCCCAATGCCAAAATCAATCTGGGACTGTATGTCACCGAAAAACGTCCCGATGGTTTTCACAATATCGAAACACTCTTTTATCCCATTGGCTGGAAGGATGTATTGGAAATCCAAGAAAGTTCTGAGCTAAGATTTGAATCTTTTGGCATTCCCATTCCAGGCAATCCAGAGGAAAATTTGTGTATCAAAGCTTACCATTTGTTAAAGGCTCAATACGATCTTCCTCCTGTACACATTTATTTGCAAAAAAACATTCCAATTGGTGCAGGCTTGGGCGGTGGTTCTGCCGATGCGACCTTTTGCCTCAAGGCACTCAATGATTTATTTGAGTTGGGATTGGATGGTGACGCTATGCGTTCAATGGTGGCTAGTTTGGGAAGTGATTGTGCTTTTTTTGTGGACAATGTGCCTGCTTTGGCGAGTGGCAAAGGAGAGGTTTTGACGCCCTACTCTATAGATTTGAGCAATTATCAGTTTATGTTGGTCAATCCCCAAATTCCTGTAGCCACTCCTTGGGCTTATGGACAAATAACTCCCAAGCCAATGACCACATCTATTAAAGAGGTATTGGCACAAGCAATTGAATTGTGGAAAGAAAATTTGAACAATGACTTTGAGTTGGCTGTTTATCCAACATATCCAGCAATTGAGGCAATCAAG